>CAIYXP010000071.1 GCA_903930145.1 uncultured Methylococcaceae bacterium | reverse complement strand
CGGCATTCTTGAATTTATCCCTATAGGCCCATTGCCAACTGTACTCAAATTTAGCAGTATCTGGCGGTTCATAATTAGCCGTATCCAAATAATCAACACCTGTGGCAAGGCAAGCATCCATGATAGACAAATCTTGATAGGGAAGAGCCACATTGATGACGATATCAGGTTTAAAATCTTCAATCAGAGTAATCAACATTCCCACATTATCGGCATCGACATAGGCAGTATGTACCTTAGTCTGAGTTGGCGGCAATTTATTTTTTATGGCTATGCACTTTTCTTCGGTCCGGCTTGCAATGCATATTTCTTCGAACACATCCGAGTTCTGGCAACATTTGTTGATGACGACGCTCGCCACACCACCCGCCCCAATTATCAATGCCTTTCCCATACCTTTATCACCAGTGTTTAAGTTGAAATAAATAGGATTATCCTGCGAATCAATAAAAATGTCAACTGCTCGCTTAGCATACCCTTGTTTGAGTACAAAATATTAATAATCTGTAAATGAGCCTTGTTACTTTATTGACACGGCTTTACTGGAAGAAGCTACCGAAGAATGAGATGATGGTGAAGCCTTAATCACATCGAGAATCTGCTTATGGGTGGTTTGGGCCATAATACTACGATCCATGCCCACTGGAATAGCGGGGCAGAAACTGATGTTCAATTCGATGGAATCGAGCCTCAACAAATTGAGCAAGTGTGACACAAACTCGTCTTCACCAATAAATGGCACTTCCGACTTGGACTCACCTTGATAATTCAAAGCCACTGCCTGGACACAAACACTGGCCAGTTGTGCCGGCTGGAACAATCTGCTGTGGAAACGCAGCACAGAATCGCCCCGCGTGGTCGTACCTTCGGGGAACAACAGCAACCGCCTCCCTTGACGCAACCTCCAGACCATCATTTCCGCCGTGGCACCGGTCTGAATGCCATCACCACGCTTTACGAATAAAGTGCCAATGCCTTGAGCGAGATAGCCTATCACAGGCCAGTCGGCAACTTCGCCTTTGGCAATGAACAGACAAGGAAACTGCGAACCCAAGGCGATGATGTCCAACCACGAGATATGATTAGCCACTATGAGTTTTGCCTTCGGGTCAAGCTGGCCGACTATCTGTAAGCGAAGTTGAAGAATCTGGCAAACTGTCGCGTTCCATTGCATCACGATCCACTCTTCAATCGCTTGTGAACGTCTACCCAAGCAAATCCTAGACATTGGCATGATGACGGCCACTGCCAAGAAACCCAACACAAACATTGCGGCGATTAGTGAAGCTTTAACCCAAGGACGGTAGTTGGGCATGGCTATTTTCCTGTTTAACCTGGAGGAAACGTTTTTCGTAGCGCTCCTGCATCCGCGACAAGTCCAACAAAATGAACACATCCATGACATTAAAATCCTCGTCCCAACAAGGCTCGCCGCAAATCCAAGCCCCAAGGCTCAAATAAGCTTGCAATAATGGAGGAATGCCGCTTTCGTCTTGAGTGCAGCGTTTATCCGCCGGAATTGGCATCAGCGGTTTTACGGCGAGTTCTGCGGGTCCAAATTGCTTGGGTTCAATTCGGCGATACACGGCTTCCACTGCAAAACCGCTAGGTCCGGGCGGGATACTGGCGCAACCCATTAAATAGTCAAACCGTCCCTGTCGAACATATTCCGCCAGACCGTTCCATAATGTGCCTAGAACGACGCTGCCCCGATGTTTTGGATCGACACAGGTTCGGCCAATCTCCAGAAAACGTCCCGGCAGCGCCAGTACGCCCTCAAGGGTAAATTCACCCTCGGAATAAAATCTGCCCAATCGCTTGGCTTGAGTATCCGTCAATAGGCGCGTGGCAGCGACCACATCGCCCGTCTGATTATCGCGCACAAGGAGATGGTCGCAGTAATCATCAATCTCGTCATAATCGAGCCCTTCAACCTTAGAATGAAGATGCGCCCCCATTTCTTCGGCAAATATATGGTAACGCAAGGACTGTGTTGCCCTTATCGTGGCTTGGTCTTGGGCAATTTCTGCCACGTAACGACGAGAGCGGCTTGAACGAGAGTTTTGGTTACGTAATGTCATAATGTCTTTTGTCAGTATTTGAATGTACTGACACAATAATGAAACATAATGACAATTATATTGTAGCCAGATGAAGAATTGGTTACAAGATCATAGGAAATAGTCTTGAGTTTGTAGCCAATGTAATACTTCTGCAATAATCCAGTCTGGGTCATCCAGCGGAAGGTCGTGACCTCCCAAAGGGTGTGTCGATAAAGTGGCCCCCCAATGCTCCGCAATAGTTTGTGAACAAACTGGGTTGACCAAACGATCCCCCAAGCTATTAAGCATAATCAAAGGAGATTGGGGAATATTCAGTGGTGGGCGGTATTTGGCTGCCGCCCAAAGTTGCCGAATGAGATTCATCCTAGCGAAAGGATGTTGCTGAAAGGCTTTCACCCGCGACTCGACCCGTGTGGAAGCATCATTTCCCAAGTGGGTGGTCAGTGCCAAGATAGCACTTTCACGCAAATGAACATTATTTTGGCAAGCAATGCCCAATAATTTGGGCCAAATGCGCCAAGACAAACGCTGATGAATGGGGTTAAAACCACGCAAACTAGTATTCACCAACACTAATCCGGCGATGTCCGAGGGATGACGGTGAAGCCATTCCAATGCGACCATTGCACCCAATGAAATGGCGAATAGATAGCGTGAGCCTATAAGCTGCTTGTCAGCGTTTAACGAATCCTGCCTGACGAATTCCGCCATTGCCGTTATGTCTGTCGGACTTTTTAAACCCCAATGTTTGCCGCTACCCGGTAAATCAGCCAGAAAAATTCCAGCATTGGGAATACTTTCCGCAAAGCGATCTGGAAACTCCTCCCAGTGCGCACTTTCCCTAGCCAAGCCTCTCAGAAAAACCCAGTGCGAGGAAGAGTTAAGGTTTTGCATACCAAAGTTTCAGCCCTAGCTGCAAAAGCCGCTCTCGCTCGGAGGGTTCCAAACCTTGCCATGGTTCTGGCGAGCGCACCGCACGATGTAATAAATCAAAAAGGAACAAATGCCGTCGTAGCGTCCTTTTCACCCGGTGAGGCAAACGCGGATTAAACATGCCGAGTGAGGAGAATATCTGTATCCAATTCTTCTTGACCCAAAGCCAAGAACCCATTTCCAAGGTGAAGGGTATAAAGTGACCATCCGGCTGAATCTGACGATATTCATCATAGACATAATCCCATAAGTCTCCATGCGCGAGGTATTGGCGACTTTGCGGCTCAATACAGTATATGTGGTTAGGATGCACCTGATCGAGCAAATGCTTCAAAGCAATGACTTCTGGTAAATCAGGCAGTGGCAACCGGTTTTTCGCGAAGGGAAACCATAAACGGTCGAAAGTACCATAACCAGAATGCACGTCTATGCTAATCGCCACTTTGGCGGGGAATATTTCCCTTTTGACAAACTCATAAATGGCTTGAGATTCCAGTTCCATGGGAGCGCCTTCCTTCCCCCGATACCAAGGTAGACGCGGCGTGAGCCGATGGCCACCAAACAAATGCCAAGGCGAAAGTCCCTCCGCCTGAACCGGGGCGTTGCGCATTAAATCAACATTATTTCCGTTGGATCGACGCTGAAGGTACATGCCCACCGGGTTGACTATAGGAACCAGCAATAGCCTGGTGGTTGTCAGCATTTCAATGGTGATGCGATCCCATCGGGATAGTTCTAGCAAGGTCCGAAGATAGGACATCACCACTTGCGTACCGATCCGCTCCAAACCATGGAACCCGCCGAAAATCGCAAAAGTCGGCAAACTTGGATCATCGGGACCAAAACGAAACGCGAGCAAGGGAAAGGATTCTTCCGCATAATTCAATTGAGCCAACACATCAACCTTCGCCAGTTGAAGTGGAGATTGCAATGCATGTTCCGCCAAAATCAACAGCTCCCGCATTTCGGGCAGACCACGCATCTGTGCGCGGGTAAGTTTGGGAATACAGGATTCTAAGGGTAGCGATAGCTTTTCCAATAACGTTGGCTCGATTGATTGCTTTGATAAGCTTGTTGATTTACCTTGAATTTCCGCCAAATTTTAAAGGGTTCAGCATAAGGCTCTCAAACGACACTTCACCATGCGCTCAAGCAATAGCATGGCATGATAAGTTGCATCCGTTGTTTGTTCTAAATTCCCCAAAATCTCAGTCCAATTTGCCTCATCCACCAAAGGGAGCGTGTTACTCCGACGCTGCATTTTCCTCCACTCATGGTAGACTAGATCAGCCTTTTCTTCCCTCCATTTGAGAGCTTGTCGGGAATCGGTGATGCTTGCCAATTCATTATTTGGATATTGTGCTATTTCGTCATTTAGCATTGCAAGCATGGACAGCAGTATCGCAGTGAGTTCCATTGCTGCATCCTCAATTCGTTTAGGCATACAAATATCAATGAGGCGGGCAGTATCATTCATTCCGTCAACAATATCGTCCAATCGCTTGATAAACAATTCAGCTAGATGATTCAACTCAAGATGAGTTATTAATTCTAGCGCAGAGTATGCCTCTGCGGTCAGTTTATCGCCTATTTCCTCCAAGCTTTTTACCCTTTCAATATAAACATCGGGTTCATTCAGATTTGAGAAAAGTTGGCTCAACGCTTGACCGCATTCCAACGTATTATCAAGATGATCCTTATAAATAAACTCTAAGTATCTGGGTGTATCACAAGCCAAACTATCATCATTCATGATTGCATCACAATATATTATTTCACTGTAAAAATTAATTTAAACTGCCGTTTTGGTTGAACCCACACCCGATTGCGAATAAACAATCAGGTGTGGATCAATTCAATTGCAGTTGGCTGTCTTTAGCCAAGTGGACAAATCCCCCAAGTCTTTAAGGACACCATCGGAGCCTTGAAAATAGACATGGCTGTTATCAGAAGAGACACCCACATAGGATTTAGTTTGGCCGTAGAACCGATAAGTGTAAGGCGGGGAGATTTGGGTCGCTGAACCTGTCGGCAAGAATAGACCCGCATATTTGGGTGTTGTCTCGGCCCAATCGAATAAACATTGCTCCTTCTTCGTGGGGTTTAACTTGACCGCATTGGCAGTGCTAGACGGAACACCCGCCAGCGTCGCTTGCGCGATTTTAAAGAAGACATCGGTGTTGTCCATCACGCCAGTGAACAGTTCAGCACCTAATCCCATGGCTGACAGAGGGATGTCGGTCGCAGTATGGACGGCTTGATCGCCCGACACTTGACCGGTAATGAAAAAGCCAGTTGCACTGTTGCGGATACCTGGATTGGCAGGGTAGCTGCTAAGGTTGGGGTATGGGTTGTTGTTGCCTGCTTTGACGAAAGGTTGCTGCGAATCCTGTGTCGGTTGCGGATTGCTCAACCATGTTTCGTAACGGTCGGCGTTGGCTCCATAGCCAATCAACATTTTGTTGTCGATGTCTGTGGTAACCGGAAATCCATCCGGGCTATTGCTATAGCTTGGGAACTTGGCGGCTTCGTAAACGCCAACCACCGGGCTGCTAGGAGATGTTTGGCTGCCATCGCGCATGATGCTGGTCTTAGTGCCAGTGCCTGACGGAGTGGCGGCGGCGTTGCTTGCCAAGGTGGAGGCACTGACCGTCGACGCACCGATGATGGCAGCGCCGGAGCATTCATGGTCGGCAGTCACTATTACCAATGTTCCGGGATTAGCTTCGGCAAAATCCTTGGCAACTTGCACGGCGTGGTCGAATTCTATGGTTTCCAATATCCAGCGATCGGTGTCCATTAAATGCGCTTGTTTGTCGATGGAGGCGGCTTCGATCATGGCGACGAAACCATTGGGGTTCTTCGCCAATACTTGCAAGGCTGCACTCGTCATTTCATCCAACATGGGTTGATCCGGCAATCCATAATCGTCTACCACGGTGGATTTGCCGCGACGCTTCCCGATTTTGTCCAAAGCCACATTCATGTTTGACCATGCAAACAAGCCAAGCAGCTTGTTGGGCGTGACAGAGGTGACAGAATTCAACGTGGCGCGGTCGGGCGCATAAACAAATCCAGCGGCCTGGAAATCACCGAGCAGATCGCGGTTGCTGTCCAATTTACCCTCCGCCGCTCCCCATCCAGTGACTACGTCACTGGGCAGGACATAGTCGGTGCCATGAGTTCGTTGCGAACCGTTAATAATGTTGTAAGTTCCAGAAACTGGCTGGACCGCATTGGTGGAATTTGGTAGAAACCATTTGCGTCCACCCCCCATCAACACCGTCAAGCCGGTAAGATTGCTATCATCCAAATACTGATCGACGATGCCTGTGCCGGCGCCTCGGTTGGCGGTATGCACAGCATTGGCAGCGGGTGTGGCATCAAACACGTCCGCCGTGGTCACGATGCCCAGCGACTTGCCCTGTATGCGGTGCAAATATTCTGAGAGATATTCGATTCGTGGATTGTCGAACGCATTACTTGTATCGTCCGGCCATACGCCTTCCTGATTATTCAGCCCCTTATTTCCGTTTACGTAGTTGGCCATCCCGGGGGCGGAGTCGGTGACGATGGAGTTCAGTGACGAGGTCATGACCATCCCGGTGAACGGGAACGTGTCCATCGCCAGCGTGCCTTTGGCTTTGCCTTGCGAATAACCCTGAGAAACGATGCGAGCCGCTGTGCGATGGGCAGCACCCATGCCGTCACCGAGCAGGATGATGATGTTCTTGACTTTATTTCCTGATAATGAAGTGCCAACGATCTCAAAATTGCCTTCCTTGGTGACGGTAGACCCATCGCTAAATGTTGCGGTGGCTTTTAGTGAGTGGATGCCAGGCGTGCTATTGGAATAGGCGCGAACCGAGGCCACCGCACTGCCAGCCGTTAGCCCACTCACCAAGCCCGTGGTAACTAAGCTGGTCGTACCAGTGGCTGGGTTGACCGGAGTGCCGTCCACGAGAAAACTAACCGTACTGACCGTCTTGCCGGCATCCGGCTGAACCGTCGCTTGCAGGTCAAAGCGCTGACCGGGAATGAAGCGCGAAATGACCACCGAGGGGGCAATTGTCAAGTCGCTGGGAGGGGTTAACCGTGAAATTGTTGCCGCCTCACTGGTATTGGCGGCAATACATAGCATTGCTGCGACGGTTGCGGCAACTGTATGACGCAAATGGCGATGTTTGGACATTTCTTAGTCTCTCCCGGTAATTTGAGGTTATTGACTTAACAGATAGGTTTAAATGTTCGAAGTGTTTGATGAATGATTTATCGGTTTGGAAGATTTCTTTGCCTGTACTGCCTGTGCCTGGTTGCCACCTAACAGTTTCCGAGATAATTCTGGGTCGAGCTTCAGGCGGATTGATGAAACCCGCCCATCCGATTCTTCACGATTGCCTAACTCAAGAGTGCCTGTCAGTTTCAGCAACCCCGGAACATGCGGAACTACCCAGTTTTCCCCGTTCTCGATATGGACAAACAAAGTCGTTGCGGGCATGTCATCCGCTGGCCCATCTTCTTTTTCAGCCATGGACACAGCGAGTGGAGCCAAGATAAACGGACCTGCCGCGGGTTCTTCGGCGTTGACCATGTAGCCAATAATCCGCACCTGTTTCCCATTCAAGCTAAGAAGTTTTTCCGTAGGTTCCAATCCATGGGGACCCATCGGCATTTTAAAAAACTCTCTAAACTTAATATCAACAACACCTTTAGGAGGCGGGGTAATATTGCCCCTGAATTGCAGCATCGAAGCAAACCTTTTACTCTCAAATTGTTGGATGCTTTTTTCTGCGGATGAATGATGGGCGGCTGATACAGGATTTATCAGCAAGGAGACAAGCAGCGCAGCAATGGCGTTATGAATGAACAGTTTGCGGGAAGGCTTTATCAACATCAGTCAAAATCTTAAGTGATTAATTTTCTGGGCTGAGCATACCTAGCGAATGTTACGGTTTTAGGAAAATTAGGTGACAATTGCTGTCGCACAGATGCACTTGGTGCTGAACAGCTTGCTTATCGACAGAACTCAGAATCCGCAAGTAGTTGATAGATTGAAGGGTCGCATTGCCTAACATTCAATGGCAAGGCAATGCGACAATCCAAACTATAAACATCAGCCTTCTTAAGCGATAGACCGTTTTCTGCCTGTCGCCATCCATCCCAACCAACCTGCTCCAAATAACCATAAGGTTTCGGGAAGCGGAATAATTTGAGATTGGAATGTTGGGCATTGGACACTTCTTCCTTTACAATGATGGATTGGAATCGTAAAACCTAAGCTTATTATCGACCTATTATTGACTGTATGATTTTATGAAAAAGCGTGTTTTAATTATGTCTACGGGTGCCGGATCAGGTCACATTAGAGCAGCCGAGGCTTTGGAAAAGTCGTTTAAATCCGATACTAGGGTGGAGGAAGTCTGCAATAATGACGCACTCAAATATACTAATAAATTTTTTCGCGATTTCTATTCCAAACTCTATACCTCACTAGTGAAATCCGCCCCCAACTTCCTGGGCTGGTGGTACAAAACCAGCGACGAACCTTGGCGCACTGATCGCATGAGACATATGATTGATCGGTTGAATACCAAACCACTGGTTCGCTTTATTAGGGATTTTGAACCGCATATAACCGTTTGCACCCATTTCATGCCAGCCGGGATTATCAGCCATTTAATAGCCACCAAACAATTGCAAGCTCGGTTGTCTATCGTGGTGACAGATTTCGATTTTCACGCCATGTGGTTGTCGCGCTCATTTCACCGCTATTTTGTAGCCATTGACGAAACCAAGGCACATTTAGAAATGCTAGGGATTCCAGAAGAAAGGATCACCGTATCGGGAATACCGATTGACCCAGTATTTCAACAAGCGGTGAATATTTCAGAAGAAAGGGCAAAGCTTGGGCTTGAGCCCGACAAGCAGGTTTTACTCTTGTCGGCAGGGGCCTTTGGACTTGGGCCCACCGAATTCATGGTGGAGCGCTTATTCAATCTGAATCATGATGCTCAAACGCTGGTCGTATGTGGTCGTAATGAAGAATTGAGGCAACGCTTGCTTGGCTTGACCCGCGAACGCAGCACTCAATTTAAAGTTCTAGGGTATACCGACGAAATGCACAAACTGATGAAGGTTTCCAATATTTTCATCGGTAAACCCGGCGGGTTGGCCTCGTCAGAGGCTATTGCCTGTGGACTCCCTATGTGTGTGGTCACTCCCATCCCAGGTCAAGAAGAAAGAAACAGTGACCACCTCCTCGAAGAAGGGATAGCCGTCAAATGCAATGACCTTACCACCTTGGCATTCAAATTGGACCGGTTATTAGATGACCCACCCCGCTTGGCGCTCATGAAAGCAAACGCTTTGCGCTTTTCCAAACCCACCGCATCGCAAACCATTGTCAATACCTTGCTTGACGACCGATTACCTCCACTTGCCTTTACGAAGCAACAAAGGGCGGCCATTGCCTTGGCAGCGGGTCCAGAATGATAGCCCCGCAATCCACGCAAAATGAATTTCTCTGGGGGGTATCCACTTCGGCCTATCAATCTGAAGGAGGCTATAACGGGGAAAATCAACCGCAAACTAATTGGGCAAAGGCTGAGAGAGAAAAAGATGTGGCTCCCCTAGGCGATGCCGCCGAGTTTTGGCAACGCTATCCTCAAGATTTTGCATTATGTAAAGCAATGGGATTGACTGCTTTTCGCCTAAGCTTGGAATGGAGCCGTATCCAACCCAGTCTGCCCAACGAAATCGAAAATCCGCCTTGTTTCGACGGGTCGGCGCTCGATCACTATGCTGACATGCTGATCGAATGCCGGAAAAACGGCCTTGAGCCTATTGTCACTCTCCATCATTTTGTACATCCGGCATGGCTAGGCGATGACCCATGGCTGGAACCCACCACAATCAATCATTTCACCCTGTATGTGATAGACTCCGTCCGTCATGTCAACAATCAGTTAGTCAGCAAAGGCTATTCCCCTATACGGTATTATATCACCATCAATGAACCTAATATGCTGATATTCAATACTTATCTAGGCAATCAATTTCCTAGCTCGGCAACAGGGGGAGTCAAATCGGCCATTAAAGCTTGTTGCCAACTGTTGAGCGCCCATATCAGCGCATACAATAGCATCCATGACCTCTATGAAGCACAAGCTTGGGAAACCCCCATGGTCAGTTTAAACAATTATTGCAGTGATTTTTATTGGGCTGATAAACTACTGCTGGATTTACTCACATTGCGCGAAAACAAGATTCCTTTGAATTCCGCTAATATTCATATTAAAAATAAAAGGGCAGAATTCAATAAATCATTGAAATCAGAAAACATTCCACTGAAGAAAAATCTTTTTTTTTGGTTTGGAACATTCTGCAAAAATGTGATCGATAAAATGTGTAGCCATAATTTTGATATTGCAGGGTTCGAATCATTTACCAAGTTTTTACTAAATTCTCCTCGCGAGAAACTTTTAGATTATATCGCGCTAGATTATTACGATCCCTTTTCCGCCCATGTTTTCCGGCCACCCTCATTTTATGACCATGAATTCAAGAACAAATCCATCACTTCTTATTTAATGAATTCCATATCCAGCAAATGGTGGGATTGGCATGTGCTACCACAGGGTTTACACTTTTTCTGCCGATATTATTCCCATGAGTTTATGGGCAAGTCAATACTGATTGCGGAGAATGGCATGGCGCTACGTCGCAAAATAGACAATCAAATGTCCCATAGACGGGATCGAGTGACTCGTAGCCAGTTTATAAAGCTGCATTTTCAACAGATACTCGACATGTTAAATGAAAAAATTCCATTGATCGGTTATCTACATTGGTCTCTTTTTGACAACTATGAATGGGGCACTTACACTCCCCGCTTTGGGATTTATTCAATCGATTATCAAAAGGGATATGATCGTATAGCTGAGGATCATCATGGAGATTTTCCGTCAAAAACTTATGCAACCCTAATTAAGCAATTCAAAGCTGAACTACATGAAAACAATCATAACATCCGCCCTACTGAGCCTTTTCGTCATCAATAATTGCGCTTTTGCCAACGAGGATATTAAACCGGGGCTATGGAACATTTCCCTAGAATCAGGCGTAGCCGCATCGCCAGACTGGAAACCCCAGCCTTTCGTAACCAGCCAATGCCTGACAGAAGCCGATGCTCAGAATCCTGACCGATTATTATTGGGCATGGGTTCTTCAGGCGCCACGGGTTGCGAATTCTTGAACCGTCAATATTCAGGCAACACCCTGACGTTTGAGGTCAGTTGCGCTGGAACCTTGGGCATCAAGGGTCATGGACAAGTCACTTATTCAACCAGCACCGTGGATGGTTTCTTGAATATATCAACGGGCGGGGAAATTAAAGTCGATATGCAGAACAAAATCCATGCGACTTATTTAGGGGATTGTCCTGCAAACGGTGGCGGATTGCCTTAAATTTTGGCCTTATTTAATCAGTCTGTATGATTTAATTCCACAGTCGCCGGATCAAATCATCCCTATTCATAATGCAAACGGATAATGCTTGGGCCTTGATCTTCGTCAAAATGACAATGCACTGCGTCACGCACACAGGCTTGCAATGCTTCTTTGGTATCCGCTTGGGTTATGATGGAAGCACCTAAAGCCGTGGCGATATAACCCCCATCTGGATCTTCTTCGACCACAAAAATAATTTCTTTCATAGGATATTTCTTTAAAGTGTAAATGAACGAAGAGTTTCATATAATTATTT
>CAIYXP010000070.1 GCA_903930145.1 uncultured Methylococcaceae bacterium | reverse complement strand
GCGGGGTAGTGCTTGACCGTTGCGCCATACATGGTGACTGGCTGGACAGCGGTGAGTTTCTGCATTTGGCGGAATGGAAAAAAGCGGGCGGGTTGTTAGGGTGACAATAGGGTGTCGTTCAAATCTGCCAATGGCATTGGCTTCCCGAACAAGTAGCCTTGGCAGACTGGGCAACCCTGTTGATAGAGAAAATCACGTTGGGTCTCCGTCTCCACTCCTTCCGCAATGACATCAATTCCAAGCTGACTCGCCATGGCAATGATGGTTTGGATGATGATTGCATCGCTAGGTTTTATCCCGATGTTTTGCACAAATGACCGATCTATTTTAAGTTGGTCGAAGGGGAGCCGTGTCAGGTAGGCCAGCGAAGAATAACCCGTGCCGAAATCATCCAGAGAAAAGCGCAAACCAAAATCTTTTAGCGCGTTCATTTTGGTGACGGCATCGTCAAGGTCGGCAAGCACTACGTTTTCAGTGAGTTCGAGCATCAGTTTGTGTGGGTCAATCCCGGAATCCCGCACAATCTCAAGAACCCCAGCGACGAAATTGGCTTGTTGGAACTGACGCACACTGATATTGACGGCAAGATGCGCATGGTGCAAGTGAGGGAGAGTTTCCCATGATTTAAGCGCGGCACTAGCGGATTCTAGCACCCAATGCCCGATGGATTGGATCAACCCGGTTTCTTCCGCCAGCGAAATAAATTCATTGGGCAAAATCAGCCCTCGTTTGTGATGTTGCCAGCGCAATAGAACTTCTACACCGATGATTTTTTTATCGTGACCTACTTCAATTTGACAGAACAGATTGAATTGGTTTTTCGCAAGGGCAAGGCGTAAATCATGTGTCAGCTCGACACGCGCAAGCATTGACGACTGCATCGCGGGATCGAAGAAGCGCAAGACATTGCGTCCGTCGGATTTGGCCTGATAAAGGGCGATATCCGCCTGTTTCATTAATTCATTGACCGATAAACTGTGTCCGTCGAACAGATTGATGCCAATGCTTGCGCTACAGTAGTGTTCATGTCCGGTGAGTTGATATTTTTGGTTCAGCTTGTCGAGAATTTTCATGCCAATTTTTTGCGAGTGGGTGGCGGCTTCTTCGAGGCAAGCATCGAGGCCCATCAGCATCACCACGAATTCGTCGCCCCCAAGCCGTGCCACGGTATCGCACTCGCGCACACACGCTAAGAGGCGGTTTGCCACTTCTTGCAGCAAAAGGTCTCCTTGGTCGTGGCCTAGGGTATCGTTGAGCGTCTTGAAATTGTCCAAGTCGATGAACAGTAGCGCACCATAAAGTTTACTACGGACACAAGTCACCATGGCTTGGTGCAAACGATCCAGCAGTAATCTTCGGTTGGGCAATTGAGTCAACAGGTCGTAAAAGGCCAACTGCTTGATTTCATCCTCTGCCCGCTTGCGCTCGGTTAAGTCTAGTCCGAATGCCCAGTTCTGTTTGCCTATGGACTTAAAGCCCCATTGGATGATCTTGTGTGAGCCGTCCTTGCAGGTGACCACAACTTCCATCGGCTCAATTTCCGAATGCGTTTCCATGGCGTATTCAACCTTTTGTTGCCATTCCTCCATGATTTGACTGCGGTAGGCTTCGTCAGGATACGCCAGCGGCCACCATTGTTCCACGGTCGGAGTTTCAGCAAGCGTATAGCCGAACAACCGGAGAGCCGTCTGGTTGATGTATTCATATTTTTGTTCGATGCCCACCGACATATAGATGGCGAGTGGGGAAGTATCCGCAAGTGCCTTGAATTTTTCCTCGCTCTCGAGAATTGCGATCTCCGCCAGCTTGCGCTCGGTAATGTCGCGCCAAGCATCAAACAAGGCGGGTTTTCCATTCAACATGATAGGTGCGACGGATATTTCGACTGGAAAATCTGATCCATCAAGTCGGCGATGAACCCATTCAAATGTATGAAGGCCACCTCGTAATATTTTATTGGCAATTTGCTCTGCCGCATCTGATGATTTTCTCCCATCCGGTTGAAATTCAGGCGATAGTTCGCTAGGTGTTTTCCCTATAATATTTGCCCGATCACCACGCAACATAATCTCAGCGGCGCGGTTGCAATCGACAAATTTGCCATCCATGAAGATTAGGTAAGAGTCCGGTGATTGTTCGAACAAGATGCGATACTTTTCTTCACTCTCACGCAAAGCCTTTTCGGTTTGCTTGCGTTCAGTGATGTCGCGGGAGATACTGCAAACGTACCCCTCACCTTCATACTCGATGAAGTTGTTATGGATTTCCACTGGGTAGACGCGCCCGCTGCGGGAGCGGTGCAGGCTCACCAACGTGATCGATCCGGCGTCCTTTATCGCCTGCCAGCACGCAACGGCTTCGGCCATGTTGTTGAAGAAGGGATCAATGTCCAGCAAGTTCATGGTCATCAGTTCCTCGCGGCCATACTCCAGCATTCGGCAGACGGCGTCATTGACGTATTCGAAACTGATGTCATCGCGAATGATGTAAACCTCATCGGCGAACTGTTCCATCGCGAATTGAGTCAGCAGCAACTGCCGCTCGGTGGCCTTGCGCTCGGTGATGTCTTGAAAGATGCCGTAAAGGCGAACTATCTGGCCGTTAACTTTTTCGACGTTGCCAATGGTGCGAACCCACAAATCATTGCCCTTGGCCGTGATAAAGGGTAATTCAAGGTCATAGGACACTCCTTGTGTCACCGCACATTCAATAGACTCTCGCAGGACTTTGCGGGCATCGGGCGGGTAAGCATTAATTCCCTCCTCCAATTGGGGCTGATAATTTGAGTCCACTTCACGAATCCGGTAGACTTCCTCAGTCCAAGTCAGCTTATGGGTTCGCAAATCCAGATTCCAGCCACCCACTTTGGCAACGCGGCTCATCTCGCGTAAAACCTCCCTGCTCGCTCGAAGTTCCCTCTCTATTTTGTTGTGCTCAGTGAGGTTATTAAAGGATGCAACCGAAATATTGCCTAAAAATTTGGACGTAATTTCAACATCGAACTGAGTGCCGTTTTTCCCAGTGACTTTATATTCGCGTAGTGTCGTGGCAGTCCCGTTTTGGAGGGCGGTCGCAACATCCCGACTCCATAGTGCCAATACTTCTGTGCGATAGTCTAAATTGGGATAAGCATGCCTCATCCATACATCAATGCTGGGAATATCATTAAGGGTATAGCCAAAAACTTCGGTAAATTGTCGATTGACGATCAGCATATTTCCGTCATTATCCGCTACGCATAATGGTATCGGGGAAAACTCTAAGGCTTCACGAAGGAGGGTTTCGCTTTCGCGTAATAAGGCTTCCGCCTGCTTGCGTTCGGAAATATCGGTAATGACCCCATTCCACAAGCTGTTTCCATCCGTCAGCATGGTCGAGTCCGATTCGATACGAAGCCATCGCGTTTCACCCATCAATAGACAACGGCCTTCCCAACGGAAAGGTTCTAAGTTTTGCGCGGCAATACGGTTGGACTCATCTAAAGAAGTGCGATCATCGGGATGGATCAAATCATGCACGGAGTCCACATCGTGGAGTACTTCTTGTTCCGTCAGACCCAACATCTGACAGAACTTCTCGCTGGCATATTGAAAGCGGGCCTCCCCGTCGGCATTCAAGCGCAGGGTGTAGACCCCGACTGGAATGCGACGGACCAGTTCATCGTAACGGGCGTTGCTTTCGCGTAGCGCCTGTTCGGTTCGTTTTTGGTCCGTAATGTCTAAAATCAACGCGATAAGATAATCAACCGATTGGTCGGGTTTGCGTATGCAATGTACGGCCAGATGGGTTTGAACACTATGCCCGTCTTTGTGGACGAAGCGTTTTTCCAAGGTATAGCCATTGATCTTGCCATCCATGACTCGCTTGAATAGAGCCAAGTCAGCCGCCAAATCTTCGGGATGGGTGAGACCCGCCCAATTCAACTGGGTCAATTCGGTTTTGGTATAGCCCAGCATGTCGCAAAGCGTGGCATTGACATCCAACCAGCCCGTGCTTGGCGAGGTGACGGCCCGACCAGTCAGTGGCAGTTCAAAGTAACCACGGTAGCGGGCTTCGCTGTCGCTTAGCTCATGCTCCATCCGCTTGCGCTCGGTAATGTCGCGGGTAAATACCTGTATTTTAACGGCATTAGTCGGCAGAAAGTTAACGCTGAGTTCTACGTCCAATAATCGCCCATCTTTGCAACGGTATCGAGTCTCGAAACGGTCGGAACCTTTAATCATGATATGCTGAACATGCGCAGCTATTTCATCAGCGGTTTCATTAGCTTCGACGTCGTGGACTTTCATGCACAGCAGTTCCTCCCGAGTGTATCCCAGCATGTCGCAGAATGCCCGGTTGACATCGGTGAACCGCCCATCCACATCGCAAGAGTAAAAACCGTCCATGGTGGTTTCGATGATTGCTTGATATTGTCTTTCAGCTTCGGCGGTTCGGCGTTGTGAGCGCTCGAACGCCAGTCCGACATAGGCGATATTGCCAATCACTGCGGATAGGGTTCCGGCAAGGGCCAAAAAAATATTACTCGGGTTTGAATTTAGCGGGTCAGGAGGGGATAAGCCGATTGATATCCTGATCACAGAATATATAAACGCAACTGCCAGCAGCAATAAAACCCCGGCAATCCAGCGGGCGCTGCGGCTTCGCTCCAAGTGGCCGATGCGCCAAGCGAGAACAGCTATGTACCCATACATAACGACCCAGATTGATTGATTGTATTGCAAGCGAAGCAAGGCATCGTCTAAACCTCGCCGGATGCCCTCAAAACCCAGCATGTATAACAAAGCGGCGAGCACCATCCACATCGTTCGCCATGGCACTGCCAAGTCCAAGCGCAATGATTGAATATGCTGGATAACGGCAATAAACATCAGAAGGTTGGCTAGGGGGAAAGTAGCCCATTCAGGGACGTGGCCTCGCAGCCCCAACAATATGACACCTAACCCAAATGAAATGTCGCCGCCGCACCACAGGGCTACACCCGGCGAGCGGCGATTCGACAAGACGACCCATGTCACAGTCGGCATAACCAAATAGAGCAGGCCGACGATCAGAAAGGCCGTGGGTATGTGGAATAAGATCACGCTAGTATTCCTAATTCGTTAGGCATGGATGGCCATTGAAACAACAGGGCGTGAATGACAGGATTTTTGCCTGAGGCAAATATTATTGTAGTGATGGTGATGTCGCGCTTCCCGTTTTGGATTTGCTTTTCAGCTATATTACTCCCTTAAGACTGAAGTGACAAAATCGTGATTATATCGGATTCATCATCGACTATTGCTGCATAGGCTTTCACAAGGCATCCCATCCTTATCTCCGTCCAATCGTGCCGATCCGCACCGGGATAAATAATATTTGGCTTCGTCGCACGAAGACATTTCTTTGCAGGTTCGTTTACTTCCGCAAGAAAATCCAGTGGATGGGGTAGGCGCTGGGGCGGGGTGGGAATCCGAGTGGGGTTCGGAAAATCCCTTCCCCCCATGGCGATAAACCCAGGGCGGCATTGGGTTTCTGTCAGCCCACAGCCCCAACCTGGCTTTGCGGGCTTGAGCTTCCAACTGCAATAAAGATTGATCGTGTAGATATTGCCGATAAGCCCAAGCCATGCCGCGCCTGATTTGTTCACTGCTGACATCAAGCCCTTCAACGAAAACCATGCCAACGACCCGATCATGGGCGTCGATGGTATCCACGGCGACTCTCACGGTTCTGTTAAATACCAAGTTGGAAAGGGATTGCCGGGAAACCTGACCAAAGGCTTGGTCGCTTTCGGGCGCATCAATTTGAGACAATCTTATTTTGATAGGCTGGTTTAACTCAGTCAAAAGAGTGATGGTGTCACCATCATGTACACCTACCACACGACCCCTTATAATTTCAGCAGGTTTGCACGGAAAGCTTGCCAAGCTCAACCAGAAAAAAATAAATAAAGTAGCGATTAGGGCTTGCAAGCGGCTTTTCGTCATCAGATGGGAGCGAATACTACAACTTTGTGAGCATGGGAAAGGACAGTTCCAATAATAATTTAATCAATAGGGTGGTTATTATGTTGTCAAAATTAGCTTATGTCATTGCTTTTGTTGTTTTTATATCTGTTTTTTATTATTTTTATGATGACATATTCGATTTTATCACTGAACCCGAAAGCCAAGTGTCGATTGGGCAAATGCTGGGTATTACCCGGCAGTCGGATAAAGAATAATCATGATTTTTTGCATAAAAAAACCTAACCAAGCTTGGCAAAGTCTCAGGGTTCAACCCCAAAGCCCCGCTTCTGGTGGGTATGCCTGACTGCCTTGGTAACTTAATCCGGGTTGCCTGTCCTTCGCTAATAACAAAGGCCCATCAATGTCCACAT
Source organism: uncultured Methylococcaceae bacterium (assembly GCA_903930145.1). GTDB lineage: Bacteria > Pseudomonadota > Gammaproteobacteria > Methylococcales > Methylococcaceae > Methylumidiphilus. Next base: position 16,440 of record CAIYXP010000070.1, on the reverse strand, counting down.
AAGTGGACCCTTGCGCCAGTAACATGGCCGGGGCCATCGCTAACGAGGTTGCCACCATGCAGCCCACCATCACTTTAAAACCAAGCCCTTCGGCCAGCGCCTTCATTCGCAAGGCTTCGGTTAGCCCACCCGTTTTGTCGAGCTTGATGTTGACGGTGTCGTAAAGCCCAAGCAATTTGTTTAGACTGCTGCTCGCGTGGCAGGATTCGTCCGCGCAGATTGGCAGGGGCTTTGGTAGGTTGGCAAGGCATTGATCGGCATCGGAAGGGAACGGTTGCTCCAGCAACTCCACCCCCAGACGGGCCAGTTCCGGGGCAAGCCTATGGTAATCGGCCATCGTCCAAGCCTCGTTGGCATCGACTATCAAACGGGCATTCGGGGCGTTGGCCCTCACTGCGGCCACCCTCTCCAAGTCTTCGGAACCGGCTAGTTTCAGTTTTAACAAAGGCCGCCAAGCTTGCTTATTGGCAGCAATGGCTAAATTGTCGGGAGAATCAACGCTCAAAGTGTAAGCGGTTGTCAGAGGGAGGGGTGGAGGCAAACCGGCGAGTTGCCATACAGATTGCCCCGTTCGTTTGGCAACCAGATCCCACAGAGCGCAGTCAATCGCATTGCGGGCTGCCCCCGGAGGAAGCATGGTGTTGAGTTCGTCTCTTTCCATGCCCATTTTTAACAGAGGAATCAAGGCTTCAATTTCGGCGGCGACTCCCTGCGGAGTTTCCCCATAGCGAGGATAGGGGCGGCACTCGCCTCGGCCTAGGAATATGCCTTCGCTGATTTCAACCACCACCACGGTGATGTCAGTGCAAGCGGCCCGTGAGATGCGAAACACTTCCCGCAACGGCCACGACTCTATGCGTAGGCTAACTTCTCGCAAAGTTCAACCTGCAATCCAAGCTGGCATGATAAATAATTGATGTGGGCAACCGCCCATTTGCCAATAGGCCAATGCTGCGGCTGCCCTTTCGTTCAAATGATTGGGCGACGGACAAAGACTGTTAATCGAGGCTGAAAAGTCCGCCATCAATCCAAGTCGAGGAAGCTCTTCAACACTTCAGAGCGGGCAGGATGCCGAAGTTTGCGCAATGCCTTAGCCTCTATCTGCCGGATGCGTTCGCGAGTGACATCAAATTGCTTGCCCACTTCTTCCAACGTGTAATCGGTGTGCATGTCTATGCCAAATCGCATACGCAAAACCTTGGCCTCCCGCTCGCTCAGCCCGGATAGGATTTGCTCGGTTGTCTCCCGCAACCCAGCGACGGTTGCCGATTCCACCGGGGACATGATGCCCTCGTCCTCGATAAAATCGCCTAAATGCGAATCTTCGTCGTCCCCGACAGGCGAAGCCATGGAAATGGGTTCCTTGGCGATTTTAAGCACTTTCAGCACCTTGTCCTCGGTCATTTCCATGCGTGGGGCAAGCTCTTCCAACGTAGCTTCCCGGCCCATTTCTTGGCGCATTTGCCGTGAAACCCGGTTTAGCTTGTTGATCGTTTCGATCATGTGCACAGGAATTCTTATCGTGCGGGCTTGGTCCGCAATGGCGCGGGTCACCGCTTGGCGCACCCACCAAGTGGCGTAGGTCGAGAATTTAAAGCCACGGCGATAATCAAACTTGTCCACCGCTTTCATCAACCCGATGTTGCCTTCTTGAATTAAGTCAAGAAATTGCATTCCCCGGTTGGTGTATTTCTTGGCGATTGAGATGACTAGCCGCAAGTTGGCTTGGATCATTTCGCTCTTGGCTTGCCGGGCCAAGTTTTCGCCCTCAGCCATGCGCTGGTGGATTTCCTTAATTTCCCCGATGCTTAGCCTGTTCTCCTTGGCAATCGCCATGAGCTTCTTTTGCGCACGTTTGATTTCATCGGCATGTTTGGACAATTCCTGTACAAAAGGACGACCCGATTCGAGCAGCCCACTAAACCAATCCGGGTTGGCTTCATTACCGACAAACGATTCCAAAAAAGCCGCTTTCGGCATTTTGGATGCCGAAACCGTCAGGTTCATGATCAAACGCTCCTGTTCGCGAATCTTTTCGATGGAGCCATGCAGAATGTCAGTCAATTCCTTGAAAAATGCAGGTGTCATTTTGAATTCCAAAAAGCTCGAAGCAAGTGATTCAAAAGCTTGCTGAGATTTTAGATGGTCATGCCCGTATTTGTTGCGCGCCTGCAAGGCCACTTTGTACTGTTTCTTGAAGCTTTCCAGCTTCTCTTTGACTAACTCAGGGGCTGGACCCGTATCGTTTTCCTCGACAATATCGGGGTCAACCGAATCGTCCAATATCAGCGGTTCCGGCTGGGTGGGGTCAAAAATATCCAAAACCAGATCGGGCAGTCGTTTTTCCCCATTTTCAAGATGATCGAAAGCTGATATGAAATGATCCATGGAGGCTGAAAAACGAACCAATTCACGCGCAGACTGGTTCAGACCTTCTTCTATACGCTTGGCGATGCTCAATTCCCGGTCACGGGTCAGCAAATCGACAGAACCCATTTCGCGCATGTACATGCGTACAGGGTCGGTGGTCCTACCCAGTTCAGTGCCGACGGTGGCAAGGGCCGCAGCCATTTCTGCCGCTTCTTCGTCGTCGTCCGACACCACGGCGGCTACCGGAATGAGGCTCATGTCCGGGGCTTCTTCATGGACTTGGATGCCCATGCTGTTAATCAAGCTGATGATGTCCTCCATTTGGTCGGGGTCATCAATATTGCTTGGCAAATGGTCGTTCACTTCCGCGAAAGTGAGAAAACCTTGCATTTTGCCCTTGGCGATGAGTTCTCTGAACTCAAATTGCTGCTCTTCTTGGTTCATCTGTCAAATTTACTCCTCCAGGGCGGCTGGCCGAGCCTGGCTTGAGGTGGATCATCACATTGGTTTTCTGGCCCTATGCTTTTCAATAAATCAGTGGTTTATTAAGAAAGGCTTGGGTGGCCGGTGTGGAAAAGGAAAAAAAGAGTTCATTTCCGAACCTTGTTGCCGTAGCCACAGGAGCTAACGTGGGCTTAGTTTCTGTGCACCAATTGAAAACAATGACCGGAAAACTGGTAAATGGGTTATCTCAGGTTCAGTCACCATTTGCTTGCAAGGACGAGTTGGTTGATAATGTTCAGCCATCTGGCTTGGTAGCTAACCAAATCCATTCCGAAAGATTTTTTACAGATTGGATTGAAAAGGCCGATCATTATAACATAGACAAATCTGTCTGAAACTGTTAAATGATGAATAGAACGTTAAGCGAGTTTGTATCTGTATGGCTTTGGGTTGGCATGGCCTGTGAATGCCACCCCTGCTCACAGGCCATGGATATATTGTCTCTTACGTTAACAACTTCCCTCCTTCTCTTATGGTTGCTCGTCAGTAGCCATCCCAAATACTCTGATTTCATAAGAGAAACGCACACTTGACGGATAGACGAACTTGATGTCGAATTTCACGGAGTCTCCCGGACTAAACTCGGCTTTGCCAACTCTGCCTTCCAGATTGTAGAAGAACGATCCGTCCGCCTTGATGCCCCCCGCTTCCGGCATGACAACTTGAGGTGAAGTTGCTTTCAATAAACCCTCAAATGGCATTGAAATGCTTTTCGTGGATAGATTGGTCAGCATGACAGTGGCTGTGGTGGTAATCCGTCGGTTGGTCCGGTCTAATGTGCTTCGGGTGTTAGAAGTGGATATATTGACCAAGTTGCTGACATCCCGATATACCAGTGGGTTTATCACGGTAATGATGACATTGTCCGTCGCTGGCGGTGGCACACCGTCAGACACTTGCAGTTGCAACAGATATTGACCGACTACGTCCGGTTGGAAGGCTGCTTTTGGAGAACCGCCACCGGGTATTTGGGCCACTATGTCGCCATCAGTCAGAAGGCTGCCGGCTGGTTTTGTGACGAAATGCCAAGCATAGCTCAATGACTGCGGACTATGATCGGGATCATTGCTATTGGAGCCGTCCAGAGCCACCGTGGCACCCAAATTGACTGACTGGTCAGCCCCCGCATTGGCGTTTGGAGGGACGTTCTGTGCCTCGGCAACGATAGTGATCTGATCCGTTGAGCTGGCTGCGCCGTCAGACACTTGGAGCGTCAAAATATAATCTCCGGGTAGGTCTGGAATGAAATCAGCCTTGGTTTGGTTGGAGTTCGATAGAGAGGCTTGGCTACCGGTCGGAACTTGAAACAATGACCATTGGAAGCTCAAGGCTTGGGGTCCTTGGTCAGGATCGTTGCTATCTTTGCCCTCGACAAACACTTGTGAATTGACGGTCACATTGGATGTGGTGGTGCTGGCGACGGCGTTGGGCGGCACATTGGCTGCCGCTGCGGTGATGACCACGTAAGCCGGATCGCTGTCGAAGATGCCATTATTGACGATGAGCTTGAGACGATAGGTCCCCGGCACATCAGGAATGAATGAAGGCTTGGGTGTGGTTCCCTCGACAATCAGATTGTCCGCCAGTTGGCTGCCTGTCGGCACTTGGTCAAAGCTCCAAGCAAAGGTCAAAGCCCGCTGTTGGGGGTCGTGCGAGGAGCTTCCGTCTAGGTTCGTTTTGACCGAGGTGAAGACGTTCGTATTCGAACCGGCATCGGCAACGGGTTGCTCCACCGTGGTGCGTATGCTGGCAACCGGGGAAGTGTAAATGCCGGGATCGGATTGCGAAACCACATCGACGGTAATGGACCCACCGCCATATTGCTGGAGAATAGCATCCAATCCAATGGTTCCGGTAGACAAGGCAGGCAAGCGGAAGATAGGCACTATTTGCGTGGCAGTGCCATCCAGCCCCTGCAAACTTGCCGTAACCGGTCCGTTGCTGGTGCTGATGACAGCGCTGTAGGCATCCTCAGTGTTCCCGGTGTTGCGAACTTGTAAGGCAAAATGGGCGTTGCCTGGGTTGGACAGCAAGACAAGGGGCGGCTCTATAGTTGCGGTCATACTCCTTTGGGCTTCGATTTGAATGGAAGCCTTGGCTGAAGATTTAACTACATTGTCATACTGGGAAGTGGCATTGACAAAAAGGTCCAGGCTTCCGGGCAGGCTGAAATCCACATTGCCCAGCACGATGCTGATTAAGTCAAAACCGCCAGCCAACAGATGCAGCGGATTTCCGGTTAATGTGGAAATAATGCCGCCGGGTCCTGTCAGAGCCAAGTCGAAAGTGTCTTCCACCGTGCCGGTATTGGTCACTCGCAACAGCAATGTGTCTCCCGGTGCGCCAAACGCCTGATCGAAGGCTAACGAAACCCCGGCATTGACAACGGTTAACAGTCCTTGTGCGCTGCTGCCGATGTCACCCGTTGCCGCAAAGCTTGCTTGCACGGTAAATGGGTAGTCTGCCGCCGAAGTGCCAAGTCCAGATGTTAGCGTCAGCCCCACATCACGATAATTGCCAACACCGGGGGGGACTTGTACGTTGTCTTGGTCGAATTGCCCCATCAATTCTGCCGGCAATGCTGCCGACAGGTTAAAGGTTTCGGTTGTGTTTCCTGTATTGGTTAGCCTAATCGTGTAATGGGCGCTGTTTCCCCTGCCTGCGGTAGACGTTGATGGTGTCAGCCCTATCACTAAACCAAGTGCAGTGCTGGCACTGGTTGCCGGACTGAGTAAATTCAAGCTTCCAGTCACGGACGCCAAAAAATCCGTAGTATTGGAATTCAAAACGACATTAAACTGATGTGAACCGATGGCATTGGCATCGGAAGTCAGCGTCAAGGTCCGTGTGACCGAGCTATTTGGGGCCAAGCTCAGGTCGGTGTTAAATCCATCCACCCACTCAGTAGGTATGCCCTTGATTTGTAGCGTGGCAAACAGGAATAAGCCGGTTGGATTGGTGATTGTCACTTGGTAACTGGTCGGTTGGCCCGCTGGCACGGTGGCTGTCCCCGGTGCAAGAGACAGCATTTGTTCGGCAGTCACCTTGGTCTCGGTTAGGGCAAAGCTTCCACTTCCGTTTGCAAGACTAAAATCCACTGTCCCTCCCAGCGTCACACTTAAGCTTTCGCCAGCCTTTAATCCCTCAACAGCAGAATACCAAGTGAAATCCAATGAGTTTTGTCCCAAGTATAGAGTGCGCTTGAAAGTGATGGTATCGAAATCAGCGCCTTGGATTGTTTCATTGGGGGGGCTGTTAAACGAATTGGGAATAACAAAAACGCCTTGGAACGGGCTTGCACTCTTAGGTAGGTTGACTCGTGCGACCACTCCCGTGCCAACCGTGTTGCCGATATGGTAACTTAACAACCCGGAGGTACTGACGGTATAAAGAATGTCGCCATCCAAAGCCATGTTTTCCACGTTTGTGGGCACAATGAATGGGCTGGCAAGCAAGTTGTTGGTATTATTAGCATCAACTAAGAGCAGTGTTGGTTCATCATCGACACTTCCTTGGCTCGCGGCTACGAAAAGTCCATTTCCTACTTTGGTAAGCCCTCCCAAACCCCGACTTGCCCTATCCAATGTTTGCGTGGATAGCAACTGAGGGTTGCGCGGGTCGGAAATGTCCAGCTTGGCCAAGACAACTTTGCCCGTCAAACCCAAGTCGGCCCCAAAATCATTCCAACCCCCCGATGAGCCGATGACTAGCGCCTTGTCGCCGTCAATGGCGATGCCCACAGCCAGTAACATGCCGGGAATTTGGAGTTCGCGCACCACATTGAGGTTAGCCGGATCGTCCACATCCACCACTAGGATGCGAGCCGTGCCGATTTGAGTATTGGTTCCCGTCGAGGTGGTGCTGGTTGCCAGCAGGGTTTGGGGACTAGCCAAGGCGAGTTGCAGCACATTGTTGTCGCCGCCATTTTGTGGGCAACCGCCGCCCTCGCTAGTGTCGCTGTTGGTATTGAATAAAACATCGGTCAATGAAGGCGATGAGGGGTTGCTAAAGTCAAAGGACAGGACGTCACCGTTTTGGGCATAGATATCATGCCCAAAGATCAAGTAACAGAACTGATTTTGGCTCAAATACCCACGATTGCCAGAAATTAACAAATCTACCGGAAAGCTGTACAGTACCGGTTGTGGCGAGACACCCAACTCCACCGGGTTTTGCACATCCGCAACAGAATAGAGGTGGATTTTAAAGCCAAACCCGCCTGTGTCGGTTTCAAAGGCAAAAAGGCGGTCTCCATCCACTTTGCAATGATGCGCACCGGCAAAGCCAAATGACTTGATGAATTGTGGAATGGCCGGTGCGGTCACATCGAACAGGCTGATGCCATTGGCAGTGCAAACATAGGCTGTGGTTCCTTTTAGCGTCACACTATTGGCAGCGGACACGGGTGCTTGTCCGAGCAACTCAAATGCTGCAGGTGGTTCAGTCTTGCCCTGTATCGACAAATGATTGAGTACGGCTGCTTGCCCCGTATAACCTATAAACGGAGGTATCACAGTGGGTTCCACCGACAACTTGCCGCTCACTGGCGAACCTAACAATAGTTGCCCTGTGCCTGTGGCATTGGGAATGGGTTGCCCATCCAGTTCGGTGACAAGAACCTGCACACGATAATCCCCTAATTCCAAGCCTGTTGTATCAAGAAACCCTAAATCCACCGTTTTTAGGGATGCCAATACACCGAGTTGGGTTTGCACTGGCGACGAGGTGTAGACCGTTTGATTAGCCGGACCTACGAGCGAATAACCCACCAAGACAGTTTTTTCTTGGTTCACCGCATTGAGTAGGCGGGCCGATACTTGCACCGAGGTGCCGGGGTCGGTGAAGGCCGGGTCGGTTGTCACCGAAACGACTGAAATAAGCTCGGCACGGACATTCATTGAGCCGAGTGAGGTCTTCTCCACACCGGTTTGGACGCCGAATTCATCGGTTGTACTTGCCATGACCGTAAAATCAAAGGGGGCCAGTCGGGTGGCAGAGGTTTGGGTAAGCCTTAAAGTCACTGGCGTGATACCCGGCCCCCCGGTGATTTCACCGGGTGACAAGCTTAGTGTTGCAGGGAAAAAAGTTGCCGTCACACCCGCCGGTAGATTGGTGTTGAACAACCTCAGATTATAAGTCGTAGCTTTGGAGCCTCGATTGCGGATCACCACGGTATAATCAACCGGAGTTTGTGGCTCGGCTATGCGCGAACTGGGTTCGATTGACAGATCGAAACCATACAATCCCAACATGTCTAGGAAATTAGGCAAGCTTGCCAAGACGGAACCTAGATTGTCGATGGCTGTGAACAGGCTGGATGATTGATTGGCATTGGCAATTTCATCGTAGACACTGAGCAATTGACTGGCGATACTCGTGCCAGCACCACCCAAAGCTGACACTTGTAACGAGAGGCTTTTTAACAATGCCAAGGTTTGGCTCTTGTAAACCGGGTCAGTTGGGCTTGTTGCCAAGTGGTTTAAGGCTGCACCTAAGCCAGTCAAGGTGTTGGCCAAATCACTATTGCCAGCTTGTCCTGCGGCTTCAGCGGCCAAAGCCGCCGGCACGGCACCCGGAATTTCCACCTTAACTGGTAGGTTAATCAGTTTGGCGGGTTCCGAGCCCGATGCTGCCGAGATTTTTGCGGTCAAAACGGTGTTGATTGGCGTATTGGCATCGGGTGTCAGGCTAAAGGGCAGGCTGGTGCTTTCGCCGGGGTTCAACTGCACCTGAGACAGGCCCGTCAAATTCAAGCCAGCAGGCAATTCCGCAGATAAATCTATGGTGGCAGAGAGGTTGCCAACCGCTTTTAAGTTGAGTGTGGCATTGACAGTCTGCCCAGGGGCCGCATTCAACACCGTGGGTGAGGCAATGATTGAAATGCCGGCTACTTCTGGAATCAGCACTTGCGCTGGCTGGCTGGCAGTCACGCCGGGGTCGGTTAGACTCTCAACGCTGACTTGAAATGGCGAGCTTGAATTCGGCGCACCTAAATTTCCAGTGGGCCTGGCGCAGACGCCTATCTCACCTGTCTTGCCGGCAGGTACGGTGACTTCATTTACGCTAGTTTTGTAGGCAAAATCGTTCCCCCCGGCAATCGAGATTTTAAACTTTGCCGTCGTTGCTCCCGTGTTTTGGATTTGGGCCTTGAAAACGGTAGGGATTTCGGCATCGTTATGGAATAGCGTAAATAAGGGATCGAGTCCCACCAATAGCGCCACGCCCGGTGCGGTTCCGGGTGTAATCGCATTCGGTTCTGCAAGGTCTGTGGATAAAATGGGGTAGACCGGGGGGTCGCCGGGAAAATTGCGTGTAATCCATTGATATCCCATACCTAAACCAGCCGTAAACCCTGCTTTAAAGGCATCCGCAAGCTTGTTGCCGGGTACTTCCGGGATTCCCAATACCGTCTTATAGAGGGATTTCAAGCAACTGGTGATGTCGTTGAATTTAGTGGACGAGGTATTGGTCTTGTCAAATGCCAGTAGCGTCCCGTTAAAACATCCCAAAGCCTTGTTGCCCGCGTCAATGATTTTGCTGACATTCGGAGCTGCGTAGCCCAATACCATGGAAGCGGCTTCTTCTAGTAGGCTTTTTTTGCCGGCTTCGGGTTTGGCAAGTGCGTTCTTGGCATTTTTAATGGCATTCTCCACCGGCCCGTCGGAAAAGAGGTGATTAAGCAATTCTGTGGTGAACAAAATCTGACTCACCGCCCAGCCGTTGACAGTTCCGATGAACGTCCCCATTTTGACGTTCAAGTCGCTGTCCAAGATACCGCTTAATAGACCTGCATATTCGGCGATAGCGCCGTGGGAGCCGTCTTCCAGCACTCCCACGGTGTAACCCGTTCCCCATTCCGATTCCAACCAAGCCAAAGTCTGTTTGCCATTTACTTCCACCATTTTGCCGGGTGTCACAACGGCCCGACCCTCCTGCAAAGCTTTGCCGATCAGCGCCTTAGTCCCCGGGCTGATGGCTAGGTTGTCCAGTTTTGCGTCGTCACCCGGAACCAGTGCCTGCAAAGCGTTGTCAGGCTGTAGTTGAGCGAAAACATCGGCGAAAGTTCGTGCCCCTTGTCCAAACGTGTCGCCTAGTAGTTTGCCCTCAAGAGTGCTTTCCAGCATTCCTCGAATCACTTCCATCGACTGGCTGGCGTTGGGGAGTTGCCCCGGCGCAGATATGGCTCGCACGGTGTTTTTGCGCAGATCCATGCCTGCCTGCACACTGTTGCCATCTTTGCGGATTTGAGTAAGGATCAAGCGCGGTGAATCCGTGTAAATCTGAGACAGATACCCCAACTCCAATTGTTGCTCCAGACGGTCTGCTGCCAGCCCAAAAACCATGCTATTGTTTTCCGAGGAAACAATCGCCAAATTAGCGGCTAGTCTTGCGCCTAAAGACTGGTCTGCGCGTTGTTCGTCTGTTACGGGCCCACTCTTTGGGATGGCATCCAAGCGGGTTTGCAATGCATCCAGTTTGTCTTTGGCCGTCTGCAAGCGGGTTAGCTGAGTGGCAAAGGACAAGGGTTCCTGTCTGCTTGATATGACATTGATGGTCGCCAAATCCAACGTCGTCAAGGCCGTGGGCCCTGAGGGGTCGAGGCTGATACTGGGCGACCCGCCACGGGTGCGTATATCCAGACCAATACGATCCACCAGAGTACGCTCATAGCTCTGCGAGGTGCCGTCGGGGGCCGTCACTTCCATGGTCAGAAACAAGCCGGTCAGAATATGACTCCCTCCCGTGAAATTAGTCAAAATCTCTTGATAATCATCCCCACGGATGATTGGGTCATCACTGATATCCTCATCGCTTTGGCCTAACAACAGATAAGGCGAATAAGTGTTGGTCACCAACGAAAACAGTGCGTTAATGCCTTTGCTATTGACCCAATGCCCGATGGAAACCGGATTTCCCACCAAGTCAACCGATGGAAAGCGTTGATCGAGCACCGTCAGTAAATCGGGAATGGCGAACCCGCCGCCCGAAAATAGATTGGCAAGAGGCGTGGTGATCTCTCGTTTTAGCAAGAAGCGAACTTGGTGTCGTAGTTCGACTGGAACTTCAATGAATTGGGCAATGGGAACCGCAAAGGTTTGCCCAAGTTGCGCCGAGTCAAAAGAGGGGTCGGCTGTTTGAAAAGCCCCGCCAACGGCAAATTCGGCCCAGTAGTGGGTGCGGTTCTCGGCTAATAATTTGGCATCGTTTGCCGGGTCGGCTTTGTTTGCACCATCATCGGTACATCCCACCACTCGTTGCAGTGCCGGAAACATCGAAAGAATCAGTTTTTTGGCATCATCGTCGCCTAAATGCCCGGTTGCATAGCGGGCGGGGATGCCCGATGCGCGCAGCAATGCGACCAGCAGGCTGGCCTTGTCCAGCGAATTGCCTGCTTTGCTCCACAAAGTTCCTCGCGCCCCGCGCAAAGAGCCTTGGTAGGATTCGTAGCCGATCTGGTCGCGCACGAAGGCAAAGATTTGATCGGGATCGTGGTTCAGATCAGCCGCTTTCTGGATGATGTAAGTGTCGGAAGAATTGGCATCCGGCGTGGCATCAAGATAGCTAGGGTCACTTATGTCAAAGGGCAATGGAGGGAATGCCTGCAAAGACGGTCCAGAAGTTAGATGAGTGGCATTGGCTGATGAGGGCTGGGGAGTGTCGGCATAGGCAACTTTTGGCCCAAAACTCCAATGCCATTTTCCTTGGTAAAACCCAACATTCACCGGTAGCAAGCACTGGTAAAAAAATGCCACAAGCATTAAACGGCAAACGAATCGATGCCACCTGTTCTGATTCAGGTTCATAATCAACCTCTTGCCGAAAATCTCGGCCATGTGCGGTGTAGAACTCCCTAGGGAGTGCTGATTTTAAGCATTTGGAGTCGTGACCTAGCTCGCTTGGGCGGGTATGGCTTGCTTCGATAATCAAAGCTTGCTTCGTAACTCCTTATGGCCTACCTCAAAGTTTTATGTTCATGTCCTGACAAGTTCGGGACAGTCACAAATTAGCATCTGTCCGTTCCTTGACTTTTCGATGCCTGATGCCAGCTAAAAGGCCGGCACCTATCAACCACAGCGTATTCGGTTCGTCTATGCTCGTTGGGTCAATGCTGACATTGGTAATATCAACCGAACTGGCATCCTGCCCGCTCAAATTGAACAGTTCAAAGGTGGGGATCGCGTAACCGCCAAGAACGGAAAAGTTTCCGCTGAATTGCCGCCAATTGCCTCCCTTGGAGCTTGGGCCTATTGCCGCGTCGGACAAATCTGAATAAAGTGTTTCCCCAACCCAGTCCAAGTCGAACAATTTTGCAGAGCCAATGATGCCAATGCTGGAGATGGGACCGGAGGGGGGGGTGTTGGCATAGTAGAGCGATGCCGAGAAAAGGTCAGGGATTTGACCATCGCTGGACATTGCCCCCGAAAAATCGAATGAGAGTCGGTAGCTTCCTGCATTCAAAGGTACTCCTTGATAGAGGTAACTTTCGGTTTCAGCATTGAGGAAGGTTTCTCCCAGTGTGGCTTGACCACTGGCTGCGGTGACATCGCCGCCGCTAACCCAAGCAGTCAAGCCATTGGTGAAATCCCCATTGACTACTAAACCAGCCTGGGCGGCATATGACCCCAAAACAGAAAGCAAAAATAAAAAAGGGTTCAGTTTAATCATTTCAACCTGCGAAGTTTGATTTAGAAAAGACCCCCGTTTCGCCAATGCACAGGCAATTTGGGGCTGTCATTCTGATTTTTCTTTCTTATTGGGCAAGCCTTGTGGCTTTAACCATCCATGTTAAAGATGATTTCACTTCATATTTGTTCAGCTTTTGTTGGAAACCAAAGCTAATTCATAATGCAACCAAGCATAAAAGTCAAGTATTTATTGGTGGTTCGCCCTATTCAATTAAGCAATCCTAGCAAAGCCTATGAATGGCTGACATTTTTGGGTAACGGAAAAATTCGAGAGTGACCCGAAACGCTATTTCCGTTATGCTGGCACTTATTGACAACCCGAACTGATTGCTTACCTAGAAAATGAACATGCTAAGCCGCCTATTATTTTTGTCTGCTGTTCTGCTGATACTTCATGGCTGCGCCGGACGTGGTACGGATGGCACTACTGCGAAGCCAAAGCCCGAAGCCGGTTCTCCAGCAACTGGCAGTGTCACGCCAGATAAATCCTCAACCAGCCTTAATATTGCTAGTGGGCCAGGCATTGCCGAGCGGCCCGATGTGCAAGCTTTCATAGGTGAAATCAGTCGCAAGCACGGGTTTGACCCTAAGGCCTTGAGCAAGGTTTTTGCCGGGGTCAATTTTAATCAAGCGATATTGGCCGCCATGGCCAAACCTTATGAAGCAAAACCCTGGTATTCTTATAAAAAGCTGTTCTTAACCGATGCCAGGGTTCAAGGTGGCATCGAATTCAAGCAGAAGAATGCACAGGCACTTGCCGATGCGGAAAGCAAATATGGCGTTTCCCAAAACATTATCACCGCTATCATTGGCGTGGAAAGCAGTTATGGCAAAAGACCCGGCAACTACCGAGTGATAGATGCGTTGTCCACGCTTGGTTTTGGTTACCCAAAACGGGGCGAATATTTCCGCAGTGAATTGGCGCACTTCTTGTTGCTGTGCCGGGACGAAGGCATGGACCCTTTCCAACCCATAGGCTCCTATGCCGGCGCCATGGGTATGCCGCAGTTCATGCCCAGTAGTTTTCGCCGACTGGCGGCGGACGGGGATGGAGACGGTAAGCGAGACATCTGGAACAATCCCGCCGATGCCATCGCCAGCGTGGCGCGCTATTTTTCCCAAAATGGTTGGCAAACTGGCGCGCCGATAGCCGTTTCGGCCAAGGTCGGGGAAGGTGTGGCTTATCAAGGCTTGGTCAGCAAAAGCCTAAAGCCGGATCGTCCCTTGTCCCAGTTCGTGGATATTGGAATCACCCCGGAAGAAGCCGTGACGGGTTCGCCTTGGGCTGCGTTGGTTAAATTAGAAGAGGAGTCCGGGCCGGCCTTATGGCTGGGGTTTCAAAATTTATATGCGATTACCCGTTATAACCATAGTCCGCTTTATGCAGTGGCGGCTTATGAATTGAGCAAAAGGTTAGTGCCTTGAAAACTTTTTAGTCTAGGATATTTTGGCCTAGATAAAAGCCTTGGCAAACTAGGTAACTACATAGATGCTGCCTAATCCAAGGAGCTTGATTGGTGAAAAAAAACAAAGTATAATGGCTAAAATGATTTAAAATAATCATGATTAGCGTCTTACCCAAAAGAGGAACTGCTTCACAATACTGTAATAGGGTTGATAATCAATAGATACTCTTGTTAAAAATGATAAATCAATTAAATTCATCTTTCACTTTTTTGGGTTATATTCTATTCATTGGCTTGACCAAGCCCCCTTTTCAAAAAAGCAACGCAGCTTTAGATCGCCTGTTTAATTTAATAGAGGTAAACCCCAAAAAAACAATAATATTCATTGGCGTTATTGCAGTCGTAATAAGTTGCTATCCTGTGATATTTCTCGGTAAAAGCTTTGTCCATCCTGTTGAGACATTTGCCCTCTATAGCACACATCCAATGATTCCAGGGGTTTCACTTGATGCATCTAGCGAAAATTTTCGCAAATCAGATGTAGGGGCAATGGCATGGTGTCTTGCCCCTAATAGTGTTGTGCAGCATGACTCGCTATTTCGCTACTATGAATTTCCATTCTGGAATCGATACGTAGGCGGAGGAGTTCCTCTCTTTGCACAAGGTCAGTCAATGCTGGGAGATGTATTGCATTGGTTTCCTGTCATTCTGAATGGAAGCGCTATAGGCTGGGATATAAAATTCATATTATCCAAAGCTGTATTCGCAATCGGAATGGGTTTGCTTGTTTTTCGATTAACTGATACATTGTTAGCAGGAGCATTGATTGCGTTTTCCAGTTGCTTTCTTGGTTTTTTTGCATTCAGGTTCAATCATCCGGCATTTTTTGTTTTAACGTATGCGCCTTGGGTTGTGCTGCAATGGGATCGCCTAGGAAGTTCATTGGCTTTTCAAGGACAAAACGCGCAGAATTGTCTTCTGCAAGGTGTCTTGCTGGCTTTAGTCACTTGGTTGCAACTCAATGCGGGAGCAACCAAAGAAGGTGTTATCACCGCTTGTTTTATGCAAGCTTTGGGAGTGCTGGCATTTTGGGTGCATATTTCACCTAAGTGGGGTTACATTCGATCGTTAATATTTTCTTGCGGAATGGGGCTTGCTCTGGTCATGATCACAGCGCCTTATTGGTTGCTTTTCTTGGATACTTTGAGTAAGTCATATACTATCTACGACATCCCTGGGGTGAAAACAATACCAGTATGGGAAATGGTTGGATTTTTTGATAATTTTTTTTCGCAGATGGCAAATGGGCATCTTGTAGCACCTTCGGTCAATTTATTCGTGCTGATTTGTATGTCATGTGCGCTACTCAATTTGCGCGTCAAACAATCGATTATGGTCTATGGCTGTTGGGCTTTGTTTGCCTTGGCAATGGCTACCGCATATAGTATAATTCCGGCTTCAATTCTGATCTCAATACCTTTTATCAACAAAATACAGCATGTAGGAAACACCTTTTCGGTACCCATGATGCTTCTGGCTTTATTCCTTGCCGGATATGGGATTCGTGACTACTTTGAAGCTACCAAAGAAAACAAAAGGATATTCCTATTATTCTCGCTTTCCTGTTTAATTGGGTTATGGTCGGTATACGCTTTAAACTGCCATGAATGTAGGCTTACCGTTGCATTCTTTTCTGTCTCTTTTGTTATTGTTTTGGTGGGGGTTTTTCTGTTATATCAACGTTCCGAATTAGGTGTTTGGACTCGGCGTGGATTACTAATATTAATGTGCTGCTTCCTAATGCTGCATATCCGACATGGTATGCATCTGTTTACGGGATATTGGCGCATTGATGATAATGTGATGAATCCAACAGAGCGTCCCGATTTTTCAAAAAAGTCAAATGCCATCGAATATGTAAAGAACAGAATTGAAAAAGCAAAGTTGCCGACCCGAGTAATTGGTGAAGGTTATGTTTTTTTCCCGGGGTATAACTCAAGATTAGGTCTTGAAGGTATAGAATCCATTGACGCTTTAAGAAGTAAGAATTACGAAAATCTTTTATCAATTATTGATTACCCTGATATTGGATGGGGTTGGTTGCGTTTAATCAAAAGTGAACAAATTGCTGACCGGGCAGCTTCCTTGGATTTATTAGGAGTTGGTTATATTTTGGCGATGCCGGGTACAAAAATGCCTCAAGACATGAAATTAGTCCACTCTAGCGATCTGGATGTCTGGCAAAGGGACTCCGTCTGGCCTAGGGCTTTCTTTGTCAATCAAATAACAGAAATACATGATCAAAAGGATATTTTAGTAGCATTGACAGATAAATTACACACTCCCTTTGCGACCGTGGAAAGCCCTCTCATCCCATCTGGGCTTTTGGACAACAATACGCCTTTTCAAGTTGTGCCTGCTAGAGAATACAGGTTGACCAACAACAGCACTTATTTCAGTGTTGATGCGAGTGG
>CAIYXP010000069.1 GCA_903930145.1 uncultured Methylococcaceae bacterium | reverse complement strand
GTACTCGTTGTCCAACAGCAGGGCCAGGCCCGTTGCGGTGATCAGCGCGAACGAACTGATCAGGTCATCGCTGTACAAATCTAAGAGAGGGTTTTTCATGGGGCACGTTTCCAATAGGCCAGATCTACAGCGGCATTTTATGCCTTTATCAACGACCGTGCGTAACATCAGTTACTTCAGTCTGGACCGGATTTGCCTGAAGGCTAGGGGGATGCCCGTCATCATCAGGCCCCACACGTCGGGTTCGGGAACCGCCGACGCGACGTTGAGGTTATCGATGACGAATTGATCGCCGGAAGACCCGTAACCCCCGTTCGCACCCCCCAGCGAAGAAAAGGTGACGTAGGTGATGTTGTTCCAATTGAAAACGACATTCGTAGGGCCGGTGCTATCGACGGTGAAGTCTTTGGTGAAGGTGTCCGTGTCCGAAAACGCGAGGGCTTCAATCTGCAAGCCATTGTTCCATGCGCCCGTGAACTGGGCACCGATAAGATTGAATCCGGCCGGGCTGGTAATCGTCGCCGGGCTAGCCTGGTCGTTGTAGGCTACATTCGACGTGGATACCGTGCCGTTCACAAAGCCGGAAGGGACGAGGCTGGCCGTATTGAGGACATTGAAATTATCCCAATCCAAACCGGAATAGCCATTGCCGATGGCCGTGCCGCCGCCATTGTCGGCAAGGTCGTAGAAGGTGATCAGTCGGGCGGACGCGGTACTTGTGGCAAAACTCATGGCGGCAAAGAGTGCTGCCAACGCTGTTTTATTCATTATCAAGTATCTCCTATTTGATTGTTTTGTACAAGAATATCATAAAGCCATGTTTTTCAAACCCCATCCTCGCTGTATAAATGGCCAGATTGAAACCCCATGCTTGCACTTAACGCCGATTGCCTTTGAGTAGAGGTTCAATCATTTGATGCAACTCTTGCAAATCGAGTTGCACGGTTTTCCAGACGATTTCCAGATCGACCGCAAAATAACCGTGCCGCAGGATTGCGCATGGTGTAAAGTGCCGACCACGGCACTTCGACATGCCGCGCCACAAAATCCGGGGAAGTGCATTCGATATTCCGGGCCGTTTCGCCGATGATTTCGATATTGCGGCGGATACAGGAATTTTTCCGCCGCATGTGGACGACCGACCCTCTCTATTCGGCGGAACCCATCCATGGTTCCGCCCTGCGCGGGCTAGGCTCTGCTCAGCAATTGATCGATAGCCCGGATGATTTGATCGCCCGCCCCTGACAATGATCCGACCCAAGCCCCCAACTGCCCGGTCGGCATGGAAACAATCTCTAGCGGGTGCAGGACGACATCGATGCTTTCGATGGTGAACGTGGGGTTGAAACTTGGATCGGTAATCGAGCCAAGCAACTCCTTGCGCACCAGTGGCACCACGACACGGCGTCGAAAGTCGTTGTACAGCGAGGACTGAACGATCACCACGAACGGGATGGTTTCCCGCTGACGCCCGGTATTCCTGTGTACATCGAATTGCGGCATTAGAGTGTCGAATATTCGTCGGCAAACGCACCGTGTTGCTCCTCGAAGGCGTTCCACAGTGCGATGGTTGCTTCAAGTTGTTGGGATTGTTCGCAGCGGCGCTTCATTTCACGCTCGACAAACTCGATCAGCAATTCTTCGACGACCCCCGACAAGTTAGGGGTCAACTGCCGGACTTGCAACACCAGATCTTCATTCAGGGTCAGGTTGACGGGGCGTTTACGAACTTGGGTGTGTGCAGAAGTTTTCATTGAGTACCTCCTATGCGCATCATATGCGCATTCCTTACCGAATGCTAGTACTTGTCGATCCGCGCCACCAAGGGCCAACTACGATTCGGTGAAATGTTTTTTAATCGCGCCCCAGCGTTTAGAGTAATCGGCATCGCCGGGCGGCAATGTCCATATCGCATGTAAATGATCGCGGGGCATGACCATCGCATCGACCTGAAAAGAGGGCCAGCGTTGCAGGCAATCCCGGAACGCCGCCCGCACCAAATCCCGCATTAAATCATCGCCCAATGTCTGCCCGCCCGTTCCGTCACCACGGTGAAGAAGTACGAGCCGCAGGCACATACACGCGCCGATAATTAGACATAGGCCATATTCCGCCATCAAGATGATAAGGCTAGGGTGCGCATTGCGCACCTTGCAAAATTCGAAGACATTCCCGCAATAACCATTTTAAAACCCCAATTCAATACCGCATTTTGGAGTGGTTTAAGGTGCGCGATGCGCACCCTACCGGGATTACAGTTTATTTTGTCACGACAAAGCCACTCGAATCAGTCCTGAATGCTCCACGAAAATAACCCAATTACCTGTCTCATCGGAAATATCCATATCATCAGCTTGTGGATACCAGATGTACTCAAAATATTGAACCAAGTCGCCCCATTGCATAACATCGACTGTACTCCAATAATCCCAATTTATATAAACATCAGAGTTTGGATTTTGTACCAACATTATGTTTGACAAGTCAAACTTTTCGTCAGTAGCAAGTTTTCCACAAATCTGATTGCTCATTCTGTAAATTTTCAGCATTAGTTCTTGCGGAACCGTTGAAGCTAAGTTGTATGCTTTCCTCAGATTTTTAATCTGTTTGCATATCTCCTCAGGACTTGCCGATCTCCAAAATGGGAACTCGCCCTTATTATGTTCGGACAAAAAGTTATCAATCTTGTGCTTATCCATAATTTATCACTCTAATTAATTGGCACTGCTCCGTTCGTTCCTCCACCGCCACGCTTTCCACCAGTATAAGTAGTTATGCAAAATTAATATTATATGTTTTACCAATATCAGCAAAGATATTTGAAAGTGAATTCCATAAGCTTTCAAACGAGGCATAGGCACTCCGGTGAATCCATTCGTACTTGACTTTCCGCCAGACAACTTCGATCAGATTGAGTTCGGGGGAGTAGGTCGGCAGGAAATACAAATGCAATCCTTTCCCCGCCCAGCCTTCGAGCTTCTCGGTCATCGCCTTGGCCGTATGGATCGAGGCATTGTCAATGACGACCACCGTCATTTTCTTCACCGTCTCGGCGAACTCGTCAAGAAAGCGGGCGACCTTGCAGGCCGTCATTTTCCCGGTGCTCATCTCCGAACGCAGTTCCCCTTCCGTCAGCGAGTACAGCCCCAGCACGTTGATCCGCGCCCCGTCGCGGCAGGGCAGGGGCATGCCGCCCCCCTGTCCTGCCAGGCGTAAGGGATGTAGGGGGTGCGCCCGAAGCCGCTTTCGTCCAGGTAGCGCAGGTCGATTTCGCCGGCGGCGGCGGCCTCGATGTGTTCGGCAAGCTCTTGTTGGCATTGGCGGAACTCCTCCTCGTCGCGGCGGTCGGCCAGGCTGGCGCGCATCCGCTTCCAGACCTTTCCCTTCCGCTTGAGCAGCCGCCTGACCGTGTCCGGGCTGACGATCTTGCCAAGGGACGCTTCAATCCGCCCAACCGCCTGGTTGGCGCTGCGCGGGTTCTCCTCGATCCATTCCATCACCTGCTTTTCCTCGTCCTCGCTAAGGCTGTGCTTGCGCCCGCGGCCCTCCCGTTCCAGTATCCCGTCAATCCCGCGCTCAGACCACTGGTCCAGCCAGCGCGACACCGTGTTCCGGTGGAACCCCGTGATCGCGCCGATCTCGTCAATCGTGTAACCCCGGCCGCTCAGCAAAATGGCCTCCGCCCGCTTCCTGACCCGGCCCGGCCAGTCGCCATTCTCCAGCGCCTTCAGGTTCACCATTTGCTGTTCGGTAAGCTCTGGGACAAATTTGATGCTCTTCATTCTTTTCAATAAATTAGTTGTAATTATCTGTTCATATTATACTATTTATGCAAATGAACTTAATCCAAATAGTTTATATGCGGCCCTTGCTCATTAGTATCTGGATGCCCTGGATGACCTTCCTTATCTAAACGAATACCTTTATTTAAATCGCCGCGCTGCTGGCTTCCCCACTTACCAAGCTTTCCTTTCGGCAATGAGCTTACTCCAAGCTTTTCATAAGCGGCAGTAACAGCCTTCGGCTTTTGTGGTTCTATGTTCCGCCTACGGGTTAATCCGCCGTACAGTCGTGTCGGTTATGTCCAAGTCATCGATGAATAACCACAAACAGTTATCTAGTTCGTTATGACAATGCAAGCCATACTTGCGAATATCTTCATCAAACCTAACAAGCACTCTTTTACCTCGTTTTGGATAAGCTGGATGAAGTTTTTTTTCAGTACTAAAAATCACACCTTTTAGACCTATAAGCACCCAGAAATTTTCACTATTGGGTGTGTTTCTTGGTGGCTTATTTATGCCAAGAAAAGTTTTCAATACAACCCTACTACCAAGATCAAATGTATTTTCCATGGTAAAAAAATCTCTAATCTATTACTTCGGTGGATATGTCGGAGTATGGGTTCCATCAGGGTGCTGCACATCCCAATGAGGGTCATGAGTGCCTTTGTGCCCATCTGGAACTGGTTCCCAATAATCACCTTTTTTATCTGGCCACCCTTTTTTATTCTTGTCCCAAGGAATTTTTTCCAAATCTGTCTTTTTTTTATGTGGAACGAAGTCTGGGTGATTGGGTGGCTTAGTTTTGCATACCCCCGAGTTATGCACCAACTCCCCATCAATCCCGACGAAGTAGGTATGCCCATTCGCCACTTCCAAGTTGAAGACCGGCAGCGTTCTTTGCTCGGTTAGCGTATCCGTAATGGTCGCCGTGCGCTCGGCATCCGCGTCGCCGTCCCCGCCCTTGAGCAGCAGCTTGCCGCCCTTCTTGAGGAGGATCGCATCGCGCCAGCCGTCGGTGGTTTTGAACGGGTGGCCTTCGGTGGCGGTCAGGGTTTGCCCGTCGTCCAGGGTCAGGTGGACAAGGGTTTGGGCTTTGTAGCTAGTGTAAACATCCGTGACTTTTTCGTAACTAAGCCGCCGATCCATTTTGCCGGATTTTCCCTTGTCTTTCCACTCGGAGAACGCCAGCACCTCGTCGCCGACATTGATCTGGTTGATAGGCTTAAGCCGGGATTTTCCGGCTTTGGCATCTCCTGCCATAGCCTCATCAGGCTTTACATGCACAAGAGTGTCAGCGGCAAAGCTGTTAAATCCCGTGGCGCATCTGATAGCATCCCACGCTTTTTTTCCCAAGCCGGGTAGTTTCGGATGCCAGCCAACCCAAACCCATCCCGGCAGCGCAGCCTATCGCGCAGTCCTTGGCGGTGTTGCCCCAATCGTTGCATTCGCCGGTGGCCGCGTTGATGACCGCCGTGGTGATGGCGCATTCCGCCATGCACAGTGCAAATGCGACGCACCACGGGCATTCGCCGGTCGGGTCGCTGACGTTGGCCGGGTCGGCCTCGCCGTAGCGGTATTGGTTGTCGCCGCCCGCCAAGCCAATCGGGTCTTGGGTGAGGTAGCGCCCGGTGGACGGGTCGTAGTATTGACCGGGGTAGCATGCGTAGAGTGGAACTGCGATTTAGCGTATTGCGCCAAATGGTCATCCCCGTCCCATGCAACGCAATAGGCAGAGTGCCCATATTGCACCGACGGGCATATAAAGGCAAAAAGTAATACCTGATCCATTTCTCGCGTGGTTTATTGGTTCATATCACACTAATGTTGGAATGTGAGATATGACTACATTGTTATCTCTAAATTGGCCAGTCCAAAAGTATATTTTCACTAACTACAACATCGTTGTTATACTTATCCAAGAATATTCTAAAATCTTCGGCTAAGGGTGCTTCTGGAAATTCATATTTTATTGACTTCATTCTCATTTTAAGTTCTCCAACTGTAATTGATCTGCCTTCAGCAACTACATATTGAGAAAGCACCATATTTGTCAAAAAGGAAAGGGGACGAGTCCATTCACGTTTCTTCCCCGATGGCTTTAACTCAATAAAATTACCACTACTTTCAATAATCCATCCTGGCACACTATTTCGCTCACACTCCATACAAACCATTGTATTATTATCAGGAAATGAAACTCGTATAGCCTTAAAGCCTTGGCCTTTATCAACAGAAAAAATATTATCAAGATAACTTATTATTGGAAAATTTATTTTCATTAAAATACTCCTCAATTACAACTACATCGTGAACCTACGAATAATCCTGAATAATATGATACTACACTAGCAGCACCTAATTTCATCCAATTTGGAAGATACATCGCACGATCTAATGGCCCCATAAATTCAAATCTGCTGTTTAGAGATTGCGGAACTTCAGTTTGGAAAGAGCAGGGTCAGGTCTTGCATTTTTAGTATTTTTTAAAAATTTCAAGTCAAAAAGTAAGACCTGACCACTTTCTTTTGACCCCTTTCTTTCGCACGGCAAACCGCGATTGCGCACTTGTATTGCGCCTTACCGCGTAAGGATTCATGGATATATTGATATTTTGTTGATAAGTTCCTTGATTGATTTAATATCTTCAAACTTTTTATATAATATTTTTTCCGTTTCTCCGTAACGTTTGTACCATTTTTTATTTTTTTTCAATAAGTCAAAT
>CAIYXP010000068.1 GCA_903930145.1 uncultured Methylococcaceae bacterium | reverse complement strand
GGCGGTGCCTTGCTGTTCCACTTGGTCAGCAAACTGTACGAAAAGACCTCGCTGATCATCACCACCAACCTCAGCTTCGCGGAATGGTCACAAGTTTTCGGCGATGCCAAGACGACCACGGCACTGCTCGACCGCATCACCCACCACTGCGACATCCTCGAAACCGGAAACGATTCCTACCGGTTCAAGCAGAGCAAAAGGGCCACTCAAAAGCCTTGATTGGCCCTTGAAACTGGAAAAAATTGGATGTTGACAGGTGGAAACTTTTGGATGGTGATTGACAGCCATGGTTTGCCCGTCCCAGATTGCCTTCAAGGCCAACAGCCGCCTCCGCTGGCGCTGGGTCTTATGCCGGTAGTAGAGCTTCTGCCACAGTTCCCGGTCTTTGGGGGCAAAGCGTTGGATGCGGATTTTTCGGTTCATGACACCCTCCTGTAATGTGCGTCGTCATGACCCTAATTATAGTCCAAAATTTTTACAACATTGGAGTGATAGGGGAGTAATATATATCAGAGTGAGAGGAACCCTAATAGATTTATAAATTACGAAAGTGACGTTGCACATGCCTTGCAACTCAATCCAACGGAGACATATTCACTTGCGGTAATAAAGACTCATCGCAACCGAATCAGAAACGAACAATCGAACATCGCTAGACTATATGAGAGTTTCATTTTTAGGGCAGAAATCGACCAGAAGTTATTTAAGGATCTTTTAAATGTAGCAGAATTCCGCCTCATCGACAAAGGACTCTTGATCGTTGGCACTGTGATATTTATAGCCAGCGTACTTGTTAACATGTATTTCGTAAAGCAAGAATGGTTTTTTCTAGGTCTCGCGATATTTGGTATTCTTTGGATTGTTAGATCCAAAAGGGAATTTGAAGTTGCGAATAAGATACATCCTAATGTTGTATTAGGTCTTTACGAAGGAGTAGAAATTTGGGCAACAAGTTACAAGGATCCCCAGCTACAGAAATCAAAGGCCGTAAGGCGGAACCATGGATGGGTTCCGCCGAATGAAAAATAAAGGGAAAGAGAAAAAACCAAGAAACCCCGGCATTTTCTCACTGCCCACCCGCCTAACCCGCGGTTTCAGCCGACCCGCGTGGATGTTTGGCTCATTTTTCTACCTCCTTCCGCGCGGGCGGCTGAACGGGGGCGTTAGGCAATCGGTCCTTCGCAATTCCAGAACAGCCCATGACACCAACAGGAAAAGCTCTTCTTCACAATTACGGACTCCTCTACATTTCGATATCAACTCTTTCCAATGAACGTCCAGGGACTAATTTCAAGAGCGTCGAAGAGTACGATAAGAGCCTCGGCGAGATGGCGGAAGACGAACCCGGCGTTCTCGTTCGCATAAGTGCGTCGGGGGAACATAAGCTGTCCTCTGCTGAGGATGCGGGTATCTCGGTTGAGCGCGGAAGAACGGGGTCAGGTCTTGTCTTTTGCTTTTTCATACTGCGGTTAGGCGCAATAGCGGCTTGCCACATATTGCGCCTAATGGGAAAAGTGCATCAAACCCCGGCAACCGGCTGGTGGCCTCTCGCTTTAAGGCAATCGCACGCAGAGCGACATTTTCATCAACAGGCATAATGCGATCAAACAATGGGCGATAAAACTCGTATAAGGGTTCAAATTGCTCATCATGGCCCAACGATTTCAAGCGGCTTTGCAATTCTGTCAGGCTGACGACAGAGACACCGATGCTGGAAGCATCTTCATCGAACAGGTCATTGAGATATTCCCATCCCGGTTCCTTGAAAATATGCGCGATCCACGCCGACGTATCGAAGAAATAAGTCAGCATGGTTTTTCGCCCACCTCATCTTCGGCGACCCGTTCGTGGATTAAATCGGCAATCGGATCGTCGCCGGGTTTCAACCATTCCCGCCCGATTCCCGCCAAACGTCTGGCGAGTTCCCCCCGGCTTGGCAGTGGTTTGACGCGCAGGCATCCATCGTCGCCCCGGCTCCAGTCCAGTTGCGTACCCGCCTTGATGTTGCATTCACGGGCCAGTTCTACGGGAATGGTGACTTGGTTCTTTCCTGTCACTGTCGTAATCATGGCAAGCCTCTTTTCATGGAAAATTTCCGTCAAGTGTGGTGAGCAATCAAGCTTGTTCATCGCCTGGGAACGTTAGAAATGGCCGGTCCGTCGCACATGGGCTTTTACTCCTATGATGACTTACTCAAAAACTCATTTACTCAAATACTCATCACATCAATTGGAACCACTTATGCCCGTCATAGCAGTCTTGAACCAAAAAGGTGGATCGGGAAAAACCACCATTGCCACCCATCTTGCTCGGGGGCTTGCAACTCGAAGGGCTGGAGATTCTCCTCGTGGACAGCGACCCGCAAGGCAGCGCCAGAGACTGGGCCGCAGCGCATGAAGAACAGCCCGTTCCAGTGGTAGGCATTGACCGGCCTATTATTGATAAGAGCCTAAAGAGCATGGGGCGTAAAGATTTCATCGTGATCGACGGCGCTCCGCAGATCGAGGCCCTTGCGGTCTCGGCGATCAAGTCCGCCGACTTTATCCTGATTCCCGTCCAGCCATCGCCCTATGATGTTTGGGCGACTTCCGACCTGGTTGATTTGGTGAAGGCTCGCATCGAGATCATGGACGGCAAGCTACAAGCCGCGTTTGTCATTTCACGCGCCATCAAGGGCACAAATATCTGCAACGAAATCACCTCTGCCCTCGCCGACTATGGCTTGCCGGTCTTAACCTCCCGCATCACTCAGCGGGTTATTTATCCGACATCGGCGGCGACAGGGCAAACGGTATTTGAACGGGAACCGGACGGCGAAGCCGCCCATGAAATTCAGGCGTTGATAGCCGAGATCAAGCAGTTACTCAAATGAATAAAAGAGTTAATGAGGATTTGATGAAATGAGTAAAAATGAGAGTGTGGGACTACGGGCCGGCAAGCCCAGCGCCGGCGATAAGCGCAAAGGTTTGGCTTTGGATGCCCTTACCGATAAGAATCAAACGGTGCGGGTCAACTTTGAACTGGATCGTGAGGAACACATCCGGTTAAAAGTCCATGCGGCCAAAACGGGCAAGACCATTGCCGACGTGCTTAGGGAGTTGGTTGCAACCATTGAGTAAATGAGTTGATGAGTATTTGAGTAATATAGTTTTTGAGTCTGTGTAAAGCATGAGACATCCGCTGTGCTGGCATCTGCCGTGGCCTTGGTTCCGGCAATAACAGCGGAACCATGTCGTGATCAAAGTCGCTCGGCATAGCCAAGGGCGGTGCATGTATCCATCTGAAGAATTAGATCCACTCATGGTCAAGTTAGGCGCATGGGATGTCTACTGTTTTTGTCGTAAAAATACGGGGATGATTCCGTATATTTCCGTAGCTGCCCGTAATGCAGCGACAAGTCTATCTGGGTTATTCTTGTACGAAAACAAAGCAATAACATGTCGACGTTGCCTCCAAAATATCCGAGGAGAAACAATGCCGGACTTGCGGAAAAACTCTAATCGTACCGGGAGCATGCTATGGAATCTACAATGAATTTTTCAGATTGGTTTTGGAGTCTCAACTTTCCACTTTGGTTGAACATTTGCATTAATTTGGTTATGCGAATGTGTACAGTATTAGTCGCAATATTATTGTTTATCCAACTAAAATATATTAGAGATATTTTTAATGGTTCTGAAACGAGATTAAAAGATCGACTGAAAATGGCATTATTTTTCGGATTTCTTGGTATTATAGGAACTCAAAACAGTGTCATAGTTGATATATCCAATTACAAATTGGAGAGCCTATGGGTAAAGCCATTTGAATTTTTACACGACAATACTAAAGCACATATTGGTTTTAGGGATACTATGGCGATGGCGGCGGGCTTGTTTGGTGGGCCTTGGGTCGGTTTGTTGGCAGGATTCATATCCGGTGTTGAGCGCTTTACATTAGGCGGAATGGCAACCCATCTCAGTGGAATAGCTTCAATGGTATTGGGATTAGTTGCAGGATTAGCGATGAAATTCTATCCAGCATCTACCCGTCAAGGGTCACTAATAAAGCCGATGAGTACTGTTGTCGTAGTCTTAGTTGGCACGATGATACAACGGATTATTGTTTTGTATGACAATCCACTTGGATTGGAAATGGCTTTTGAAATTGGCGTTCCGGTAGCCATCGTCAACGTGACGGGCTGTCTGCTGTTTTTTTTAGTTATGTCAAAACTCGAACAAGATAGAAGGGAACAAGAATCAGAATTCAAAAGGCAAGAAGCTGAATCTAGGGCTAATAAAGAAATCAAAGATAGAAAGAAAGCCGAGCTGACTGAGAAGGAAACTAAGTTGCGTTGGTTAAACTCTCAAGTTACTTCTCATACTTATTGTAAACCTTTGGATAATATGCAATATCTGATTGGACTTGGGATCGATGACAACGATTATGAAGCATTGGATTTGGTATATGACGCTTGTGGTAAAGTGGCAAAATATCTTAGGAATACCTTGACTCGATGCACCGATAACGAAGCTATCACACTGAAACAAGATTATCAGCAACTTGATGAATATCGTGATTTAACTAATTTGAAGTATTACAAAAATCCAAAACCATTCTATGATTTCGGCGATATTCCGCCGGAGTTGTTAGATTGTTTAATCCCGCCAGCCACCTTGCTTACATTGGCGGAAAACGCCCTTGTGCATGGGAATAAAGACAATAGAGACGGATTTCTTTTGCAAATCATATTCAATGATCTCGGCGACAGTTTCATTGTACGCGTAAAGGATAATGGCTGCGGTATCCTGCCAGATCGACTGGCTAAACTCGGCAAACATCAAGTGAAGTCAACAATAAGATGGGGTGGCGGAACGGGCCTATATCGACTAGTCCAAAGCTTGGAATTGTACTTTTCAGGCTTAGCCCAATGGAGCATAAGCAGCCCGGATCGCAATGGCACCGAGGTGGTTTTAACTTTGCCAAAGCGGTGGAGACGGAAAGTCATTATTATTGATGAAGAAAACTTGTTCCAAGAGGATTTTGAATTTATTCTCAGAAGTCAGTACAGGGATTTTAGTATTGTCGGCAATGAAATTAACGATGAAATCTGGAAATTGCTTGAACAAGGGGAAATTGATGGTGTATTCATTGGCATAAAACCCACATCGATAAATGTAAATGTTAAAACCAATTTAGTTGAACGGATTAAAGCGGTAAACAACCCGCCTTGGGTTGTGTTTGTAACGGATGATGTCCACCGAATATCTGATAATATTCGTCAAGACGAATTACTAAACCTGCCATTGGGCAACACAGAAGTCGAAAATCTTCTGAATGCCATACGCAATAAATACCAACCAAAAGGTGTATTTAAAACGAAATAGCCTAAATGACCACGTTAATTTTAAACCAGTAACTAACTCAACAAAAAATACAGTCATAATGGAAATTAATCAACTTATTGATAATATGCCTCTTGATCTATTGCAGCATTGGCTAAAATACTGCCTTCTTTTGATACCTCAGGTTTGCGTCGTGGTAGTTATGGCATTCGTTGCAATCCGCTGCCATTGGTTTCGTCGCGCCCTGCGCGGGGTGGAACTGGAATGGAAACCTAGAATTAGCTTGGCATTGATATTTGGAGTGGCTGGCATCCTCAGCGATTTCGCTGGCATCCGGTTAAACCTAGACCATCCGACTCAGTTTGAGTCTTTTGCGTCTGGAAACAATCCTTTGAGTCTAAATCCTAGAGAAGCCGTAATCGGTTTACGTTATGCTCTAGTTCTCGCGGGAGGTTTGATTGGCGGTCCTTGGGTCGGTTTTGGGTCTGGACTGCTCGCAGGTGCAGGGCGATATTTTATCATGGGGGGAGATATTGCCCATATCGCTACAATTACCACCTTGCTACTGGGTTTGGGGGCGGGGGGGGCGCGGCATTATCTGCCCCGATGGTCGATGACTACAATGGGGGCTTTGGTTATAGGGTTGACGGGTACGGCCGTGCGAGGACTGATAATCTTCTTCTCCAAGGATACTAACGGTTTGTCAATAGAGGCATTTATTCCCTACGCAATAGTCAATGTCATGAGTTGCGTCCTGTTTGTGATGATCATGCGTGATTTGGATAGAGATTGGTTGGAATGGGAAGCAAGAGAAGCCAAATTTCGCGCGGTGCGCGCCCAAGTTGAACCCCATATGCTCAACAATACTTTGAGCGCTGTTCAATCGCTGGTTTATACCGACCCTGACAAGGCCTACGACTATATAGGCAAGTTGGGGAAATTCTTTGCTGAAACCCGCGAACAATGCGCCAGCATCCACGCATCTATTCCATTGAAATTAGAACTTGAACAACTGAGGCTATATCTTGAATTCCAGCAATTGCGCTTTCCTGAACAACTGGCTTGCAACATCGACAACATTCCGCACGAATTGCTAGACTGCCAAATTGCACCTCGAAGCCTACTCACGCTGGCTGAAAACGCTTTGACTCATGGAAGGCGTGGTCGCCCCGATAGGTTTGAAATGCGGGTAAGCGCCGAAGACCTCGGCGATAGTCTGGCTATCCGGGTGAAAGACAACGGTTGCGGCATTCCGCCTGCACGTTTGGCGCGGCTTGGCAAAGAACCAGTGGATTCCAAACAAGGCAACGGCTCCGCCCTATACCAATTGCAGCAAAGCTTGGAAGCTTGCCCCGGTCATGCCGAACTAAACATTGCCAGCGGACACGGCGCTTACACCGAAATCACTTTAACCCTGCCCAAATGGAGAGAACCATGGTAAATCCACAGCGAAAATTCAGCGTCATCATAATTGACGACAATCATATAGCCATCGTTAATTTAAAAGGCTTTCTCAAGCGCAGACATCCAGATTTTGAAGTCGTCGGTGAGGGAGATTTTGAGAAAGGTTTTAAACTAATTGAACAAGGCGGTATTGATGTAGCGTTCATCGATATCACAGACGAGCGTCCTCCGAATCCGAATAATAGTGCTGGGGTTGATTTAGCCTATCGGATCAACCAATTTAAAAACAAACCTTTGATCGTGTTTTACACAGCATATCCAGATGAATATCTAAAAGAAATAAAAGAAAGTAGACTTTCTATTTCGTTTGGAGCCATTCATAAACCTATAGTCAATGCTGATGCGGATGTCGTAATTGATCGTATCCGCAGAGAGTTTACATCCATTGTTATGACTCCAGATAAACTTCTAGAAAAAATTAAAAATGAGCCTCTGTCATTGGGTGAAAAAGATTGGCGATTTTTATTGGGCACTGCGATTATTAATGGCCTAGATTTTAAATTGTCCCAGAAGCTATTAAGTTTAAATGGAAAAGAATCAACATTTTTGATGGTATGGATGTTTTCAACGTTGGCAAATGAAGATATGCTATCCACTAAGGAAGTGGCTAAGCGTCTTAAGATTGAAAGTAATACTAGTAGGGGTGGGGAGGAGGAGCGAAGACATATAAACAGTAAAATTTTTACCGATGAACAAAAAATACTAGAAAAACAAAAAAAAATGCGAGATGAAATAATGAAAGCATTGAAAAATATTAATGATTAAAATTAGTTTTAGTTTCTACCAAAATCCATCAGTGAAAGACACAAGGCGGTGTCTTTCATTGTACATAAAAAACCTTAAAAACCTTAAAAACATTTCCATCTAAGTCACTGATGTTACGCACTGAGCCGTTGAAGCTCTGCGAAACTGGCTTGCAGGGCTTTGATGTAAAGTTTGCTCTTAAGCGCGAAATGGTTGAGTTGATGCTTGATCT
>CAIYXP010000067.1 GCA_903930145.1 uncultured Methylococcaceae bacterium | reverse complement strand
TTGGACATCATTTCGATTGCGTAATCGTGAAAGTCGCCCCGGCTATGGTCAGAGTGCCCGACCGGTTGATGCCCGTGCTGTTGCGTGCCACAGCATATTTTACGGTTGAAGTCCCCGTGAAACTGCTGCCAGTGAGGGTTACCCACGTCACATTGCTTTTTGCCGTCCAAGCACATCCGCTTGATGAGGCCGTGGTGTTCACGCTGCCGTTACCGCCAGTTTTCGTGAAGTTTCTGGAGGTTGGGGAGAGGGTGAACTTGCAAACAGGCGCAGTGAACGTGGCAGTGACTGACTTGGCAGCCGTCATACTGCCGATGTTGCAATTCATCTGGCTGGCAGTGCCGGTGACACTGTCGCAAGCACCCGCCGCAACGGGCCAACTCACCGTTGAGCCGTTACTGGCAGTGGCGGTGAGCTTGACGGCGGTACCGTAATCGAGTGCTTTTGAACCGCTCGTGGCAGCCGGATAGGTGAAGTTAATGCCGCCGACATTCGCAGTCACACTGCCTGAACCACTGCCGCTTGCAATGGCTGTCAGCACGTATTGGTTGAGGTTGAACGTGGCTGTGACGGCTTTGGATGCATTCATCGTCAAACTGCACGAAGTGCCGCTGCTGCTGTCACAGTCTGCCCAAGAGGCAAGTGAAGACTGGGTGCCTGGCGTTGCCGTTAGTGTGACCGAAGTGCTGGACGGGTAAGCCGCCGTTGCGGTGTTGCCGTTCCAAGCCAACGCCCCCGTGTTCGTGGACACCGTACCGCTTCCAGTGCCAGCTTTTGTTACAGTCAGGGTTGGATCCCCCTGTGGAATCACAAACAGCGTAATCGAATTGGCCGGGAATACGGCGCTGAAGCCGCTAGTCGCCGTTGTTTGATTCGGCAACCGCACGATGGCCGCAAGGTTTGCCGCACTATACCGGTACACGGCAACCGTTGGGGGCAAGGTCGCCCCGGTAAAATTGACCGGGCTGGTCTGATCGCTGCCCGTCTTGTTGACCACCAACACGGTCAGCGCATTGTCAGTGCTGCGTTGAGCCGCATAGATGGAAAGGCTCCCTTGATCGCTGCTTTGCGCGAAAACGCTGGCATTGCCAAAACCTTGCCCGGTTCCGTCGTAATTACGGAACAGGCGAAAGGCAAACGCGCCCGGCTGGGCTGAACTGGGTGGCGACCAAAGCGTGGCCAAATCCAAACCCTCGCGCCCGAAAATGCCTAACACATCGGCTTGGGCCAATGCGCCATTGAGACTTTCCAACCCGCCCCAATTGTATTCGGTGATTGCCAGCTTGGTTCCGGGGTAATAAGTGTTCACCCAATCGCGCATCAGCGGAATCAAGCGCACTTTCACACCGCCGGTTGCCGTGTCGGATATCCAACTCTCGTCAACATAGCTGGCATCCCAAAGCGAGCGGGTAGAGCGTAGGCGTAACGCTTGCGTCGCCGTGCTGCCCGCCGTGGCGAGGGAAACCCCGCTGGCCTGGGGATAATAATGCAGGTCTAAGTAGTCGAGAATCCGCTGCTGGTGGAGTTGCTCGTAAGCCTTCATTTGCCCAAGATACCATGGCACGAAGGCTAGGTTTCCATGCGCTTGGTAGTCGGAACCCGGTGCGCAGCCGTCAAGGGCAGAGTAGAGATAAGCACACCACCCCCACAACACGGGACCCAAGGTCTTGGATGTCGGGTCGGCGGTTTTGACTGCTGCGGCATATTGATAGGTTCGGTCGCGGATTTCGTCATAGCTGACCGGCAACGGGTGCACATCCCGATGCGTACTGTTCCATAACATCGGCTCGTTATCGAGATTGTAATAGCTGACCCCATTATTGGCGGCCGATCCATATTTGCCGACTAGGTGGTTGACCCAAGCAGTGACAAAGTCCGGGGTGATGGGATCGCTCGTGTCGGTGGGATTGTTGCCGGTTACTGGGCTGCCATCGGCATGCAAGCCGTTGCCGCAGTTTTGATCCCAAGAGTCAACGGCCTGTTGCGAGCCGTAAGTTGACACTTTGAACCCGCAATCATACGGGTGGCTGCGCGGACTGGTGGCTTTAGCCGTCCATCCAATCAACGGGACCGTGATGATCGAACGGGTTCCCGTGCGGCGATTCTGGTCAATGAATTGATCGGACGCGGAACCGGAAGGCAAAGCACTGACATTGACCGTGCCTTGCTGGAGGTTCTCGAAAAACCAATCGCTGGCGGTGTTCGTCATGCTGGTCTTCCAATTGTAACGGGTTGCGGAGTTACCGCCCCAGCGGCTGACCGGAAGGCGCAACTCAGTCGCCAGCGATTCGTCAGCAAAGTTCATGCCGTAGATGTCGTCGCTAATCGGGTGCCAGTTCGTGTTCACATCTATGCTCAACGAAACGGGTTGCACCGTGCCGCCGAGCAGCGTGATGTCGTCAAGGTAATAGACGGGCTGCGCCCCGCCGGTGGCTTCCTGCCAATACAAATCGGTGAGCGTCGCCGGACTGCCCAGCTGATTAAATCCGATGGTGACTTGCGTCCATGCATTGGCTTGCAAGGTCAAAGGGTAGCTGTGAGTGGTGTCGCCATTGGCAACCACGACAATCCGTTGCCCCCCGGCACTGCCGCCATTAACCCAAAAACTGACGCGGTCATAGGTCTTGGTGTCGTAAGCGGCGTTCGGATGCAGATAAAGCCCCGCCCATGCCGACGTGTATTGCACGGAAAGTGAGCGTGAACCGCTATGAACGGGGGCGGAGTTGGAGAAGTTAAGCGTGGCACTCCAAGACCAGTTTTGCCAATCGGCAACAAGGGCATCCGCGTAGACCGGGATGTCGCCCGCGCAGGCTGGCCTCCCCGCGACAAGGGAAAAACAAATAAATGATAGAACGGCCATCAACCGACTAATAGCTTTGCAATTCACATTGTTCATAACGCCCCCATCGCAGGTGTCTTTGCTTGATTAATACGCTAATTATAGTCGACTTACCATTAGCCAAGCCAAAATACCAACGTTAATGTCAACTTTCTTGCGTCTGCTTGAAAATTTGAACAATGAAGGCTTTTTGCCAGTGCCCTAGTTCGGCCCCGCGACCCGGATCAAGACCTATGGTTTTTATCAGTGCGTGAGTGATGGGTTCGACCGGTAGGGCCGCTAACGCCAAACGCACCTTTTTGAAATTGGCGGTTGGCAGGCAGTTTTTCCATCATGCGCATTCGGCCAAGTGCGACCATAGCCCCATCCAATGAATTCGTCACAGGGATGTCAGCTTCGTGGGGAATTCCTGTCGTTTCCACATTTTGCTACCGGCCATGTCAACTTTTCCGACGCATTAAATTAAGGGTTGCTGCCCCACTGCCGGGGTTGCATTCATTGCAAGCGGTGTTCGAGCAATACCAACAAGCGCAAGGCGGCGAGAAGCTCGGGTTTGATGTGCTACAGTTCCGTACCGAATGAAAATCGTGAGAATACGCTATGGAGCGCGACCTGCTAGAAAAGTGTATTCAAAAGCTAACAAGCATTCCTTCCTGCTCAATGAACCGAATAATTTCATCCAAACCCGACAGGGTTTTCAGATTGGAAAACACAAAGGGTCGCTCCCCGCGCATTTTACGCGCATCCCGGTCCATGACTTCCAAGGATGCGCCGACATAAGGGGCTAGGTCGATTTTATTGATGACCAGCAGGTCGGAGCGGGTGATGCCGGGTCCGCCTTTGCGCGGGATTTTGTCCCCCGCCGACACGTCGATGACATAAATCGTCAAATCCGCCAATTCCGGGCTGAACGTCGCACTGAGATTGTCCCCGCCGCTTTCCACCAATATCAAATCCAAATCCGGGAAGCGTTCGCACAACTCCTCCACGGCGGCAAGGTTCATCGAAGCATCTTCCCGAATGGCGGTATGTGGGCAACCGCCGGTTTCCACGCCGGCGATGCGTTCTTCCGGCAAGGCGCAACTGCGGATTAAAAACTGCTGGTCTTCCTTGGTGTAGATATCATTGGTGACGACCGCCATCTGATAGCGCCCGCTCATGGATTTGCACAGCGCGTCCACCAAGGCGGTTTTTCCGGAGCCTACCGGCCCGCCCACGCCGATGCGCAATACTGGATTTTTACTCATCATTTCCTCATTTGGTTTAAATAACGGAGCGTCAAAGCTATCGGCCATTAAGATCGGAACAACCGCGAATACTGCCGCTCGTGGCGACTGGAAGCCAAGCTCAACGCAAAACTGCTTGAGCCTATCGCATCGTCGGGTAAATCCAAAGCGGTATCAACCAAGCCGGGTATTTCCAGCGCCAAATGATGCAATAGCCTTTGCCCGGCCAATTGACCCAAAGGCACTAATTTCACTGCGCACAAGGCTTGGTTTTCCAACCAGCTCCACAAATACCCGGCAATGGCTTGCGACTTGGGAACATCCCATCCCACTGCTGCCAATGCAAACAGCGTGGCAAAACTGGCGTGTGGATGGCGACCCCATGCTTTGGCCTGTTCCACGCCTAAGCCATCCAATAACCGCGCCAAGGCTTGCCCGGTCTGCCGGTCTTCCGTCCGTAATTCCGCCGTCTCGCGCATCGCCGTCAGTTCCACGCTCCACCGCTCCACTGCCCCGGCATCGCCCATCGCCCAAGCCTCATAAAGCCTGACCAATAGCGGTGCATCCAAGCGCCCCAAACTGTGCCGCAACACGCCGACCAACCAAGCCTGCGCTTGTGCCTCGTCTTTGATCCAGCCATTTTCCACCGCTTGCTCCATGCCTTGGGAATAGCTGTACATGCCCACTGGCAGCGACGGGCTGACCAGTTGCAACAGCCGCAGTAAGCCTAAATCAGTGACCATGGCTGTATGCCCCTGCTTCCGGCTCGAAGGGTGCGGATGCCTGCTCGACGACTAGCCCCAAGCCACGCACCATGTCATCCAGCACATGGTCGGCGAGAAAACGCACCTCACCCGGTTCGATTTGCAGGGCGACATGGCGGTTGCCCAAATGGTAGCAAACACGGGCCAATAGCAGACTGTCATCGGTTCGCGCCACCGAAACCGGTTCCGGCGCGGCGATGATCGACACTGCCAAACCGTCTGGCCCGGTCAACACATCCCCGCCGCGCAATACCTTGCCCCGTTCCAAGAACAGCCCGACATCTTCGCCATTGTCTAGTTTGGCAAGCAAACGGCTTTTGGTGCGGGATTGGTAGGACAGGGTCAAAGTGCGGGTGGGTTCAGTGCCGGGAGGGGCGAATTCGGTGAGTTTGGGCATGTTTGAATGATTTTCGGAGTTTGAATAGGGATTAGTATAATATTGATTAGCTTCGTACCGTTTGCACTGGGCATGTCGAAGTGCGGGGTTTTTCGATGATCCCCATAGGGATGGAAGTGTTCGAACTCCCGGTAAATGGGTAGGCTGCTGCCTTGTGTATTCGGCCCATCCCCGTCATGGTTTGTTGATCTGCGCCATGACTAAAGCGATGGCGGCACTGCGAGTGGCAACGCCTAGCTTTTCAAAAATATGCTCCATGTGTTTGTTCACTGTTCTTGGGCTATTGCCAAGGATAAGCCCTATTTCCCGATTGGTTTTGCCTCGGGATATCCACATTAACACTTCGGCTTCCTTAAATGTCAGCCCCAAACTGCCTTTTAGGGATTCCAAATCCCAATCGCCTGTCTGTTTTTGCAGGAAAACCAGATACTCCCTCCAATCATGGCAGGGTGACATTTTGGCCGACCAACCCTTGCCTGAATAATCGAAAGAAAAGCTATCGGCGTCGTCGGGCTGATACTTTGCCTGCATGAGCGGTAAAACCCAATCCAACAGCGGTTTTGGCAGTATGGGTTTGTCTGCATCCCCGGATAACCAAGCGGAGGCTGACGGTGTTGACCAGGTGACTTGCCCGGACGTGTCGATGGCGATGGCGGCAAGCCCGCTGCCCGACAATGCCTGTTCGGTCCGGCGGGTCAGGCGGGCTTGGTTCAAATGGGTTCTGACCCTAACCAACACCTCTTCATGGCGAAAAGGTTTGACAATATAATCAATGGCACCTTCACCGAAACCCCTCAGCAAATCGTCCAATTCACCCAATGCCGTCATGAACAGAATGGGGATGGACTGGGTCGCCGGGTTGGCTTTGATGTGGCGACAGGTTGCAAAGCCATCCATGCCCGGCATCATGCCGTCCAGCAAGATGATGTCAGGCGTGACGTATTGCAATTGCTCCAAGGCCGAATAGCCGTCGGTTGCGACCAAAACGCGGAAACCGGCCTCTTCCAATGCATCGGACAGCAGCGCCAAATTACCCGGCGCATCGTCCACGATCATCACCGTGCCTTGGTGGTTGTTCATTTCTGCCCCTG
The DNA here is from genome assembly GCA_903930145.1 of uncultured Methylococcaceae bacterium. GTDB lineage: Bacteria > Pseudomonadota > Gammaproteobacteria > Methylococcales > Methylococcaceae > Methylumidiphilus. The sequence goes on along the minus strand of CAIYXP010000067.1, from coordinate 13,808 downwards.
CCCCAATAATCGCTTGATGTCTCCCAGCTTAAAGTCTCGTGCAAGGCTTTGCAGATGGGACGCAAAGGGTATGTAACCGAAATCGTCGGTGGCAATTTGCTTCAAGCGTTCCGTCAATCCGCGAAGATCGCCAATTTTGGCAAACTCGGCCAATTCTGCCAATTGACCCTCGGGCGGAATAAGCAGCGGACTGCCGTAGTCTTGAATGTCGAGAAAATTGGACGATTCATTCATCGCATAGATCCAATCCAGGCTGAGGTGGAATTTTATTTTGCGTAAAACTTCGGCGATTTGGATCGGTTTGCTGATGAAATTGTCGCAATCGGCGGCGATGGCTTGCCGACGGTCGCTGGGGTAGGCGTTGGCGCTGACAATGATGATGGAAGACAGACACCCGGATTGACGCAACCGGGTCGCCACCTCGATCCCACTCATCCCGCCCATCAACACATCCAACAAGATCATGTCCGGTTTTTCCGCCATTGCCAAGGCTAGGCATGACTCCCCGGATTCCGCCTCCAGCAATTGGAACCCCAAGGGCACCAACACAGACAGCAGCAGCGAGCGATGCTCCCGGTGGTCATCCACCACGAGGATTTTCTGCCTACGCCCGGCATAGCCGATGATGCCTTCTTCGTCATCGTCCACCTCGGCGATATGACCATGCAGCTTGGGCAGGAACAATTTGACGGTGAATGTCGTCCCTTCCTTGTCCCTGCCCGACACCGTCAGTTCACCGCCCATGATTTCAGTGAATATCTTGCTGATGGTCAAGCCTAGGCCACTACCGGCGGTGGCGTTGCCCCGACTGCTGTTCAAGCGGTTGAAGGGGAGAAATATTTCCTCCCTCTGATCCTCGGGAATGCCCACGCCGGTGTCAATGACTTGGAAAACCGCGACCTCGCCACTGTAGCCAATGCGAAAAATGATTTCCCCCGTGTGGGTGAATTTCACCGCGTTACTGAGCAAGTTCATGATGATTTGGCCCACCCGCTTTTCATCCCCGCGCACAAATCCGGGCAACACATCCAGAATTTGGCAGCGGAAAACCAAACCTTTGGCTTCCGCTTGCGGCTTGAACAGGCGTAGCATCTGCTCAACAAAACCGGGGAAATCAATGGCGGCTTTCTTTAACTCGAATTTGCGCGCTTCAATGCGGGCAATATCCAGAATATCCTCGATCAACCTAGACAGATGCTCGCCGCTGCGTTCGATGATCTCCAATGCCTGTTGGCGGTGTGCCGGTATGGAGGGGTCTTTCCGCAGCAGTTGCGAATAGCCGAGGATACTGTTTAATGGCGTTCGAATTTCATGGCTCATATCACTCAGGAACCGGCTTTTGGCTGTATTGGCGCGGTCGGCGGCATCCTTGGCTTTTTTCAATTTGGCATCCGTCCGGCGATGGTCTTCGACCTCCCGCAACAGCCGATTGGTCTGGCGATTGGTTTCTTCCTGCGCCACTTGCCGACTCTCGTTATTGAGGACTAGCCACCAGCTCCCCAGCCCTAAAAAAACCAACATAGATGCATATACCTTGACAAAACTCCCCAACAATATCTGCTTAGGAAGCCCGCCGACCATGCCACTGCTTGTGAGCCAGTCTTGGTAATAAATGACACCCAGAAAAACACCCGTGATGCCCCCTAGCAGCAGATAAATCAAGGCGAACTGAAACAGCCGGAGCTTGAGTTGCGGGGAGAAGCGTTTGGGCAAACACCAGTCCGCCAAACTTTGCAGTTGATCGCTCAAGTTGGCTTTGGGTTTGCAGGCATCGCGGCAACGTGCATCCAAGGTGCAACACAGCGAACAGATCGCACCCTCATAGACCGGACAATATGCCTTGTCCTCCGCTTCAAAATTCTTTTGACAGATGCAACAGCGGTCCGCCGGATTGGTCTCGCCCCAGTCCCTCGAACGGGGTGAGTGATAGTAACGGCCTTGGGTGGCCCAAGCGATCAACGGTGCCAGCAAAAACGCCACACCCAAGGCCAAGTAGGCAGAAAAGGCTTGCAGCCCTTCCCCCAATAACCCCAAAAATGCGGCAATGGCAACGACTGAGGCGCAGAGCGTAGACAATACCCCCACCGGGTTGATGTCGTGCAGGTAAGCGCGCCGGAACTCGACTTGGGGGGGGCTAAATCCCAGCGGTTTGTTGATGGTCAAATCGGCCACCACCGCGCCGATCCAAGCGATGGCCACATTGGAAAACAGCCCCAATACCCTCTCCAATGCACCAAACACGCCCAATTCCATCAACAGCAATGCGATCATGACATTGAAAACCAGCCAAACCACCCGGCCGGGGTGGCTATGGGTCAGGCGGGAGAAAAAGTTCGACCATGCCAAAGAACCGGCGTAGGCATTGGTCACATTGATCTTGATCTGGGAAATCACCACAAACAAAGTAACAATAGCAAAGCTCAGTTGCGGATTGTCAAAAACATAGCCATAAGCGACTAAATACATCTGCGTCGGTTCGTGGGCATGTCCGCTTGCCACGCCATGCCGTATCGCCAAATAGGCCAGCAAGGCGCCGCCCAACTGTCGGGCCATGCCGAGGACGATCCAGCCCGGACCCGCGACAATGGCGGCAGTCCACCAACGCCAGCGGTTCTTCCCGGTTTTTTCCGGCAAAAAGCGCAGAAAATCGACCTGCTCGCCAATTTGCGCCACCATCGAAAATGCCACCGTACTGGCCGCGCCAAAGCTTATCCAGTCAAACCCTGCCGCCGAGCGCCCGGTGAAATTGACCAATCCGGCAACAGCCTCAGGCTCGCGGGTCAGCACCGCGACATAAGGCACGATCAACAACACCAGCCATACCGGTTGGGTCCACAATTGCAGGCGGTTGATATTAGTGATGCCGTAGGTGACCAAGGGGATGACGACCAAGGCGCTGACCAAGTGGGCAAAGCCAATCGATATGCCAAAATACAGTTCCAGCGCCAAAGACATGATCGACGCTTCCAATGCGAACAAGGTGAAGGTGAAGGAAGCGTAGATCAGCGAGGTCATCGTCGAACCGATATACCCAAAACCGGCCCCGCGCGTCAGCAAATCCATGTCGATATTGTGACGGGCGGCATAGTAGGTGATCGGCAAGCCAGTCAAGAAGATAATCACCCCCACGCATACAATCGCCCAGAAGGCATTAGTGAAGCCATAATTGATGGTCAAGGCCCCGCCTATGGCTTCCAACACCAAGAACGAAATGGAACCGAACGCGGTGTTGGCGACGCGAAATTCGGACCATTTGCGGAATGACCGGGGCGCAAATCGCAAGGCGTAATCTTCCATGGTCTCGTCGGCGACCCAAGCATTGTAGTCCCGCCGTACTTTGGCGATTTTTTGTAGGCTATATTCCCCCATTCAATCTGTGCCCCCTCGTCAAACCAAAACTCGTTTGGCAGTCACCCAAGTAGCGCCTCAATGGCTTCAAAGGCTGTCATCAAGCAATTTTAGTGCCTTAATCACTGACGTTCATATCCGAATTCCAAAATGATGGGGGTTCCTTGGTTATGAATGATCATTTGTTTACGCTGGTCTTCAGGATTGACTCGTGTTTCGGTGTTGACTGCTTCGGCTTGGCTGGCAGGTTTCTTAGGTGCAGGGGCTTCGCTGCTCTTTGATTGCCCACCACCCAAACTTCCTCCGACGGGGCGAGCCGATAATTCGACAGCATTAGGGGTTTTGCCGCCAACCGATGCGGGTTTGGGCGCTTCGACGGGTGGTGGGGACGGTTTGACGACGGATGGACTCGCCGGCTTGTCCCTGATTTCAACATCGACCGTAGGCTTCCAAGGCGCGACACCCGCCGTTTGCCCGGTCTTGGGAATATTGAGTTCGGCAAGCAGATTCAGGCAAACCGTGCCTAGGCGGTCGGCGAAGAAATTCAGCGACACGGGCTTGTTCGGGGTTCCAATCAATTCATCAATATCCGCAGGCACGCTAAATTCACCAGTGAGCTTCACCGGTTTCTCGGTCTTGTTCGGCGACCGCAATAGGCAAGACACCGGCACGACATTAGCCTTTTGAAAATCGAGAGCCCTCGGGTCGGAATTGCCAAAATCCAAGGTAAACCCAGGTGGCGTGGCTTTTTTTTCGACTTTTCCGATTTTCCCTTCCAAGGCATAGCCTAGGATTTCCTGCTTAGGCGCGGCAGGTTTCACCGGATAACCCAAAGAACTCAGATTGGCACTGATGGTTTCTGTCAACTGCCTACGCTGTTCGGGGGTGGCAATGGATTCTAAGTTGTCTGGCAAAATCACCAAGTTTAATTGGGTCACCCTTTCTGGATTTGACAAGCTTGGCCTCGACTTTTCGTCAGTCGCACAGGCGGACAACATAATACCTATCAATAACCCCAATATTGCAATTCTCATAACTAGCCTCAAGCTTAAATATCAATCAACACATAGCCTATTGCCCGCCAATATATCAGTTTATTGGATAACCACCTATTTTTACCCATACGGAGATTTATCTGACATCGTAAATTAAAACCATGTCATGCGGCATACGTCATATGACGTATTGAGGCATTTTCAGTGAGCCTCTTTAATGGGAGCCGAAACTAGAAATATCCAATCCAAACGACGACACAGAGGTTTTGCGATGAAAAACACACTCAAAGCCAGAACATCGGCCCATCGTGGAAGTGCGGCGAGATGGTTGCTGCCGGCATTCATGGCGCTTGCTTGCACGCCTGACGCCTACGCGGGCGCCACTTTTAAAATTGACGACACTAAATGGCTCAGCATCGGTGCTGGCTTGCGGTCAAGCTTTTATGCGCAAGAAAGAGGGGCCGCCAACGGCTCCGGTTGGTCAAACAACTTTTATCTCGACAACATGCGTTTGTATGTCAACGGCCAAATTCATAAATACATCAAAATGGAATTTAACACTGAAGTCAGGGCGGGCAATAACACGGGCGACACGATCCGTGTGTTGGATGCCATCGGCAAATTTGAATTTGACCCGGCTTTCAATATATGGGGAGGGCGTTTGTTACTCCCCACCGAACGGCGAGAACTGAACGGTCCTTTCTTCAGCGCGGTTTATGACATTTTCGCAACTGGAACCCCATTCCAACCCTCTGATTTTAATATTGAGTTCAAGACTAACGGCACTTCGGCGGGGGCGGCGGGCCGCGACCAGGGTGTCGTCCTCTGGGGCGCGGTGTATGAGGGCCGCTTTCAATATGCGGCAGGGTTCTCGCAGGGCTTGGTCAATGGTGCCAACCAAAACGACGACCTGATGTATTCGCAGCGGGTGTCTTATAACTTTTTGGAGGTCGAAAAAAACCCCGGTTATTACACGTCTGGAACCTATTACGGCAAGGGCGGGGATATCCTGACCCTCGCTGCGTCCAATCAGTACCAATATCACGGGGCGGGTACACAGCTTGACCCGGGTACGTTCCGTGGAACCGAAGTGGATGTTTTGTTCGAAAAACTATTGCCCAGTAATTTAGGTGTCATCACATTTAACGGTGAATACAAAAACTACGGTATTACCGGATTCAACATGCTTAGCCGCCGGTTGGTGACATACGGGGCTGTCAATGGGTTTGCGATGTTTGAAGGGCAGGCATTCGATGTCAGTCTGATGTACCTAATGCCGCAAAAAGTGGCGATAGGTCAATTCCAACCCTATCTACGTTATGTCGAAGTCATGCCTATCGACAGTTCCAACCGAAATAATTGGGAGGCTGGTTTGAATTACATTATCGACGGGCATAATGCTAGGGTATCTTTGATTTATAACTATGGTGATTTGATGACCAAAGGTTTGAATTACACAGATACTGTGCAAGGCAACCATGTCAGTGCGGTAAGACTCGCCTTTCAATTACAAATTTAACTTTAGACTCAATCCCCTTACCAAGACGGAGTGACTGGAATGAAACCATTTAGATCTATCAGTAATCTTCTGGCGACGGCAACCCTGTGGTTGCTGTCGTCCTTATTGTCAACAACGGCACTAGCCGAAGAAACCATTAAAGTCGGCATTTTGCATTCTTTATCCGGCACCATGGCCATCAGCGAAACCACACTGAAAGATACCATGCTGATGCTGATCGAAGAGCAAAACAAGAAGGGAGGTTTGCTAGGCAAAAAGCTGGAGGCCGTGGTGGTCGACCCCGGCTCCAACTGGCCTTTGTTTGCGGAAAAAGCCCGTGAATTGTTGCAGAAGAATAAAGTGGCAGCCATTTTTGGTTGCTGGACCTCGGTTTCGCGCAAATCGGTGTTGCCAGTATTGGAGGAATTGAACGGTTTGCTATTTTATCCGGTGCAATACGAGGGCGAGGAATCCTCTAAAAACGTGTTTTACACCGGTGCCGCGCCCAACCAGCAGGCCATCCCGGCAGTGGATTATTTGATGAACGATTTAGGGGTGAAGCGCTGGGTGTTGGCCGGAACGGATTACGTCTACCCGCGCACCACCAACAAGATTCTGGAGGCTTATCTTAAATCCAAGGGCGTCAAAGACAAGGACATCATGATTAATTACACACCCTTCGGTCATTCCGATTGGCAAAGCATCGTCGCCGATATCAAGAAATTTGGCACGGCGGGTAAAAAGACGGCGGTGGTGTCCACCATTAATGGCGATGCCAACGTGCCTTTCTATAAGGAACTGGGCAACCAAGGCATCACCGCCGACAAACTGCCCGTGGTGGCATTCTCGGTGGGCGAGGAAGAATTGTCCGGCATCGACACCAAGCCCTTGGTCGGTCACTTGGCGGCATGGAACTACTTCATGAGCGTGGATACCAAGGAAAATGCCGAATTCATCAAAAAATGGCATGAATTCATCAAGAATCCCAAGCGCGTGACCAACGACCCGATGGAGGCTCATTACATTGGCTTCAACATGTGGGTGAAGGCTGTGCAAAAAGCCGGGACGACGGACACGGATGCGGTCGCCAAGGCGATGATTGGGATTGAATTCCCCAACTTGACCGGCGGCGTGGCGAAGATGAACAAGGCCCACCACCTTTCCAAACCCGTGTTAATCGGTGAGATTCAAGACGACGGGCAGTTCCAGACAGTGTGGCAAACCAAAGGCTTGGTGGATGGCGATGCTTGGTCGGATTTCCTGCCGGAAAGCAAGGTCATCACCGCCGATTGGACACCGCCCATCAATTGCGGCAACTACAACACCAAAACCAAGAAGTGTTCCGGTCAGAAATATTGAGCCACACTAACTTGATCGTTCCCGCAGGATAGCGGGAACGATACGGCCCCGCCTGGGCATTGCCATGAAATGAAAATCCCACTAGGAATGTATCATGTCGAAGCGAAACAACAATCCTATGCTGCCCTGCTGGGAGAAGCCTCTCTTGCTGCTGGCATCTGGCCTATGGGTGCTTGCCTTGCTATTGGCCGGACTTGCCCCGGCACGGGCCGATGCCTTGGCCGATGCCCTAAACCCCTTGCCCACCGTTGCCATGGCCGACATGGAGCAAGCCATAGGCAAGCTGGCACAAGTCCAAGACCCGCGAGTCGGCGGAGTGCTGAAAGCCTTGCTTGAAGCTCGGCTATTCTATGTCAAGGAAAGCAAAAGGGTCGTGTTTGCCGACCCAAAAGACGATGGTTTCAAACTCACGGACGCCTTGACTGGCGAAGCCTTGGGCGAGGTAGGCCGCTTCGATGTCAAAAAGATTCCCATCACCAATGCATTGCGCACGGTGTTGAACTCGGCAATCGCCAAGCTTGAATTGACCGCCCCCGATGCCAAGCAGCGGCTGAAGGCGGTTGAGTCCATCATCCAAAACCCAAACCCTGAAGCGCTGGCATTATTGACCAAACAAGTTGGGCAAGAGCCGGACAACACGGTGCGTGAAGCCATCCAAGTCGCATTGGCTTTGTCCGACCTGTCGGGGTCGGACAAGACTTTGCGCGTACAAGCCATCCATGCCTTGGAAGGCAATTTGAACCAAGAGGTGCGCAACCGCTTGACTGCGTTGCAAGAGAAAACGGAGACCGGGGATTTCATTGAACCGGATAGCGACATCCGCAACCTTGCGGCGGTTGCCCTGAAAAAAATACAACTCAAGCTGGAAATGAATCATTTGGGTGAAATGCTTTTCTTCGGATTAAGCCTAGGCGCGGTACTCGTACTCGCCGCCATTGGTCTGGCGATTACCTTCGGCGTCATGGGGGTCATCAACATGGCCCATGGCGAACTGATGATGATCGGTGCTTATACGACTTATGTTGTGCAACTATTGATGCCGAATGCCATCGATTATTCGCTTTTTGTTGCCATTCCGGCAGCATTCGTCATTACCGGACTGGTCGGTATCGGCATTGAGCGCGGCATTATCCGCTTTTTGTATGGCAGGCCGTTGGAAACCTTGCTGGCAACCTTCGGCTTGAGTTTGGTGTTGCAGCAACTGGTGCGCTCCATCTTCTCACCGCTTAACCGTAGCGTATCGACACCTTCTTGGATGAGCGGTTCGCTGGAAATCAACAGCGCCTTGTCGCTGACCTTGAACCGGTTTTATATCATTTTGTTCAGTTTGCTGGTGTTTTGGGGCTTGCTGATGATTTTGAAAAAGACCCGGCTTGGCTTGGAAGTGCGGGCCGTCGCGCAAAACCGCGCCATGGCGAAAGCCATGGGCATCCGCACCGACTGGGTGGATGCCATGACCTTCGGCTTGGGTTCGGGCATCGCCGGCGTGGCCGGCGTGGCCTTGAGCCAATTGACCAATGTCGGGCCAAACTTGGGCCAAGCCTATATCGTCGATTCATTCATGGTAGTGGTGTTCGGCGGAGTGGGCAATCTGTGGGGAACCTTGGTCGGCGGCCTGACGCTGGGCGTGGCTGACAAAATCCTCGAACCCTATGTCGGCACGGTATTGGCTAAGATTCTGATGCTGATCTTCATCATTCTATTTATCCAAAAGCGGCCTCGGGGACTTTTCCCGCAAAAAGGCCGGGCGGCGGAGGGCTAGGTTATGGACATTGGAAACCTGTTGGCACGGGATCGTGTAGGCAAAACGTTTTTGACCCTATTGGCGTTGTTCGCAGTCGTCGTATCAACCTTGAACTTGTTAGTGCCGGAAGCGTCTGCCTTACATGTCAGCACCTTCACAGTGACAGTGGCAGGAAAATACTTATGTTACGCACTGCTCGCCCTCGCGGTGGATTTGGTGTGGGGCTATTGCGGCATACTTAGCTTGGGCCACGGTGCATTTTTTGCGTTGGGTGGTTATGCAATGGGTATGTACATGATGCGGCAAATCGGCGAGCGCGGGGTTTATGGCAATGCGCTATTACCCGACTTTATGGTGTTTTTGAATTGGAAGGAATTGCCCTGGTATTGGCTGGGTTTCGATCATTTCTGGTTCGCCTCTATGATGGTTTTGTTGGTTCCGGGCCTATTGGCCTGCGTGTTTGGCTGGCTGGCTTTTCGTTCACGGGTCACCGGGGTATATCTTTCGATCATCACCCAAGCCTTGACCTATGCCTTCATGCTGGCTTTTTTCCGCAATGAAATGGGGTTTGGCGGGAATAATGGCCTGACCGACTTTAAAGACATTTTAGGTTTCAATCTACAGAAGGATGGGACGCGGGTAGCCATTTTTCTGCTCAGTGCATTATTCTTAGGTCTAGGCTATGTCACTTCCCGCTTCGTGGTGGAGTCAAAAATGGGTCGGGTAGTGACGGCTGTGCGCGATGCGGAATCCCGCACCCGTTTCATAGGGTATAAGGTGGAACATTTCAAACTGTGGATTTTCGTGTTCTCGGCGATTTTGGCTGGCATTGCCGGGGCTTTGTATGTGCCTCAAGTCGGCATCATCAACCCCAGCGAATTTTCCCCGCTCAACTCGCTGGAACTGGTCATCTGGGTGGCGGTCGGCGGGCGCGGCACCCTTTACGGGGCGGTGCTAGGCGCAATCTTAGTCAATTATGCCAAAACAGTATTCACCGGCATACTCCCGGAAGTCTGGCTATTCGCGCTGGGCGGCTTGTTCGTCGCAGTGACTTTGTTCATGCCTGATGGGTTGGTCGGCGTGGCACGGCGGTTACGCCTTGGGGGTGTACGATGAGTACGGTTCGCATCCATGGTCCCGTCACCGATGAAAACGATGGCATCGCCTCACCCGAACTGGACACCGCCCACGGGCCTATCCTTTATCTGGAAGATGTGACGGTCAGTTTCGATGGCTTTCGCGCCTTGAATGTGTTGTCGCTTTACATCGATGATGGCGAACTGCGCTGCATCATCGGCCCGAATGGCGCAGGCAAGACCACGATGATGGATGTCATCACCGGCAAAACGCGGCCTGACGCAGGCACGGTGTTTTTCGGTCAGACCATCGATTTATTGAAATTGGACGAACCCGCCATTGCCCAAGCCGGCATCGGCAGGAAATTTCAAAAACCGAGCGTGTTCGAGCAGTTAACGGTCTTTGAGAACCTAGAGTTGGCGATGCACACCGACAAGCGAGTTTGGCCCACATTGTTTGCCCGCCTAAACTCGACACAACGGGATGACATCGAAATCGTCATGGAAACCATCGGCTTGACCGCCCAACGCCGGGAACGGGCGGGTTCGCTTTCGCATGGGCAGAAACAATGGCTGGAAATTGGCATGTTGCTGATGCAAAAACCGAAACTATTATTAGTCGATGAGCCGGTGGCCGGCATGACCCACCAAGAAACCGAGCGCACCGCCGAATTGTTATTGTCGTTGGCGGGCAAGCATTCCGTTGTGGTGGTCGAGCATGACATGGAATTCGTCCGCTCCATCGCCCGTAAAGTCACCGTGCTGCACGAGGGTTCGGTGTTGACCGAGGGGACCATGGACGAGGTGCAAAACCATCCTCGCGTCATTGAAGTGTATTTGGGGGACTGATGCTCACTATTACTGGATTGAATCAATTTTACGGTGAAAGCCATATCCTTTGGAATTTGGACATGACTATCCCCAGCGGTCAATGCACTTGCCTGATGGGGCGCAATGGCGTGGGCAAAACCACCTTGCTGAAATGCATCATGGGACTGTTGCCGGTGAAAAGCGGCAAGATTGAATTGCAAGGTGTGGACATCGCCCCGTTGCCAGCAGAAAAGCGAGCTGGTTTGCGGGTCGGTTATGTGCCACAAGGCCGGGAAATCTTTCCGTTGATGACCGTCGAGGAAAACCTTAAAACCGGCTTGGGGGCGCGGCACGACAAGCAGAACAAAATACCCGAACACATTTTCGAGATTTTCCCGGTGTTGAAAAGCATGTTGCGCCGACGCGGAGGCGATTTGTCCGGCGGTCAACAACAACAACTCGCGATAGGCCGCGCCTTGGTTCTCGACCCTCAATTATTGATATTGGATGAACCCACCGAGGGCATACAACCCAACATCGTCCATGAAATTGGCGATGTGATCTTGCGTTTGAACAAGGAAATGGGGGTCACCGTGTTACTGGTCGAACAAAAGCTTCCCTTTGCCAGACGGGTCGGCAACCAATTTTTCATCATGGAAAAAGGCCGCGGCGTGGCTTCTGGTAAAATGGGCGAATTGGATGATGAGATTGTGAAGAGGTATTTGTCCGTATAAGCGGTTGCGGTTTTATTTTCCCATATCAATTACCCATAAACGGAGCGTCAAAGCTTGCTTTGACTGGCAAATCAAACAGTGCAAGGTCAAATCAAGCCCTTCGACTTCGCTCAGGACAGGCTTTGACGTTCCAACAAGGCAACAAATTTGCTTAAATCGGATTTATCGGTTCACTGGCGCGCAGAATTAGCCTTGCGGTTTGCGCAACGCGAGGGCAAAACCGTCTTGGCCGAACGCCACCAGCTTGGGCCATTGACCGTGCAACGGGCGTTTTATCCCGAAGGCGGCTTGGCTCACCTATATATTTTGCATCCTCCCGGCGGCGTGGCTGGCGGGGATGAATTGGCAATCCAAGTCGAATGTGTCAACGCGGCGGAAGCCTTGGTGACCACCCCGGCGGCGGGCAAGTTTTACCGCAGTGACGGTGCATTGGCTAGGCAAAACCTCCACTTGCAAGTGGCCGAAAACGCCAGCTTGGAATGGTTGCCACAAGAAACCTTGCTATTTTCTGGGGCTAATGTGGAATCGACACTGCATGTCGAACTCAGCCCACAATCCCGCTTCATCGGCTGGGACATGGTTTGCCTAGGAATGCCCGAATGTGGCGAGGGTTTCGAGCAAGGTTCGGCCCGTTTTCGGGTGAGGATTGAATGCGAAGGCAAGCCGTTGTTGATAGAAAATCTTCAAGCCAATCATGAGTTCGCAGTATCGGCTTGGGGCTTGCGTGGCAATGCGGTCATGGGTGCGATGTTTGCCTATCCTTTTCCCGCATCCGGTTTGGACAGAGTGCAAGCCTTATGGGAAAATCAAACCGGCTTTGCCGCCACTTTATTGGATAATTTACTGGTTTGCCGTGGTATCGCACCGCAAGCCGCCGAGCTACGCACCGAATTTGATCGGGTTTGGCAGTTGATTCGACCTTTGGTCATAGGCCGTGTAACCTGCCCGCCTAGAGTCTGGGCGACCTGAACTATCTTTTTTGGAAACCACTCCCACAACTTGCAGAGATGAAACCATGCAACTGACCCCTAGGGAAAAAGACAAACTGCTGTTATTCACCGCCGCCCTGCTGGCCGAACGGCGCAAAGCACGGGGTTTAAAGCTGAATTACCCGGAGTCCGTCGCCTTCATCAGCGCGGCGATCATAGAAGGGGCGAGGGACGGGCAAACCGTCGCCGAATTGATGAGCTACGGGCGCACCTTGCTGACCCGCGAAGACGTGATGGAAGGCGTGCCGGAAATGATCCCCGATGTGCAGGTCGAAGCCACTTTTCCCGACGGCACCAAGCTCGTCACCGTACATGAACCCATCGTCTGAGGTACATTATGATTCCCGGCGAAGTGATTACCCAAGAAGGCAACATCGAACTCAACGAAGGCCGCAAGTCCATCAGCTTGCGGGTCGCCAACACCGGCGACCGGCCCATTCAAGTCGGCTCGCATTATCATTTTTATGAAACCAATGCGGCCTTGCATTTCCACCGTGAGGCCAGCCTTGGCTTTAGGCTGGACATCCCGGCGGGTACGGCAGTGCGTTTCGAACCGGGACAGGCCAGGGAAATCACCCTTGTCGAGTTGGCGGGTAAGCGCGAAGTGTATGGATTTCAAAAAAAAATCATGGGTTCCTTGGAGGCAGACGAATGAGCCGTATATCCCGCAGCGCCTACGCCGAAATGTTCGGGCCGACCACCGGCGACAAAGTTCGTTTAGGCGACACCGAATTATTCATTGAAGTCGAAGCCGACCATACGATCTATGGCGAGGAAGTCAAATTTGGCGGGGGCAAAGTCATCCGCGACGGCATGGGCCAGAGCCAAGTCAGCAATGCCGACGGCGCGGCGGACACCGTCATCACCAATGCCTTGATCCTCGATCATTGGGGCATCGTCAAAGCCGACATCGGCATCCGCGCCGGACGCATCAGTGGCATCGGCAAGGCCGGTAACCCTGACGTGCAACCCGGCGTGACCATCATCATCGGACCAGGGACCGAAATCATTGCCGGTGAAGGCCATATCATCACCGCTGGCGGGGTTGATTCCCACATCCATTTCATCTGCCCCCAGCAAGTGGAAGAAGCCTTGATGTCCGGCATCACCACGATGATAGGCGGCGGCTCAGGCCCGGCCACCGGAACCAATGCCACCACCTGCACACCCGGCCCATGGAATTTGCACCGCATGTTGCAAGCCGTGGACGGATTGCCGATGAACATTGGCTTGCTCGGCAAAGGCAACGCCAGTT
>CAIYXP010000066.1 GCA_903930145.1 uncultured Methylococcaceae bacterium | reverse complement strand
CACTATTATCATCGAACTTAATATTGAGTACAAAGTCATCAATTGCTTTGAATGATTTAATTTGATAAATTGGGTGCATAAAAAAAATTCATTAGGTTAAGGGTTGAATTGAGAAAGGCTTGCGGCCTTCTGCCAACAGTTTCCAATCTTGCAACAATTCTGATTGATGTAACTCTGCCCAAGCTTCTATTAATCGTCGTTGACGTTTTGGCATTTCACCAGTCAACAGTTCGATTGGGTCAAGGCTGAAAATACCAACATTATTTTGATAATACGCATGAAAGTGCGGTATATGATGTGAACTTCCAATTTCAGAATACATGCGGATGATAATACCAAAGAAGCGGCTAATTTCTGGCATAAAGAATACTTAGTTTATAATTTTTCATTATTTTTTGATCTTATTTGAATCTCAGAAACTATTTCTTGACGATCAGCAACTAGTTCAGTGTACTCTTGTAGAAGAACTTGCATTTTTTTCTCTAGCTCAGCATTAAGCTTTCTTAATTGGTTTAACTCACGAAGGGCATCAATATTTGCTATGTGATTGGCTCGAACCCAACCAATAGCAGGGTAAGTTTTAATAGTTTTAATCAAACTCAAAGCAACCAAACCGGGGAGTTCTTCGGCTTTTGTCCAATACCTGACTATGCATCCTGTGGACGCTTTTTCCCTGAATTGATTCAAGCGAACCCGTAATTCAGGATCAACTTCGGATTTATCAACAGAAATTTCACCCGGTTTTTCATGCAGGAAGGCAAGCACTTTAATATTACGTTCAATTGCGTAATCATATTCCTTTTCAGTGAAACTGACTCCCTCTGGTGTAATCCTACCGTATCTGCCGCCAATAATCAGAACATAATAATCACAGTCATCAATCACTCGCTTGATAAATTCCAATTGTTCTTCATCCATTGCCGGAAATATTTCCATTCCAGCGGGAATGCAGTCTAATTCCATTAAAGTCTGAATAACACGACCTCGCTCATCTTTAAGATCGGCATAAGTTGAACTGACAAATACTTGATAACGTTTTTCCATGATTCTCATTTAATATTAATGATCGTTCCCATGCTCTGCGTGGGAATGCATACCTCGACGCTCCGCGTCGCAATCCGCAGAACAATGTAGCCGGTATGAAGCGAAACGGAATAAGGGTTCACGTGCACAAATGACCCGGATTACGCCGCAGAGCGGCTACATCCGGGCTGTTTTGGCTTTATTTATGCCGCGACGAGGAGCATGGAAACGAAATAGCCAACTTCGCAATCGCATTGCTCAGAAGTCAAGTTGCGATTCGTGGATGCCCATCGCCCTGGCAATCTTCTCGCGGCTGGACTTGCGGATGGTCTTTTTGGCCTCAAGCTGGGCGTATGCCCCTTGGGTGATTCCCATGCGTTGCGCAAGCTCGGCTTGTGTCATCCCCTTGTGTTCGCGCCATGCGCGGGCGGCAGTCCAACCGTTGTCCATCGCCAAGTCAACCACGCCACTAGGTATGCCGGGTTCCGTGTTGGTTTTGCCTTGGGTTAAGGCGAGGTAGTCGGCAAAGGGAATCACCGCAAAGGCAGGGTTGCCGCCCGCGTCCCGGAGGATTTGTACCGATTCAATACGTGCGTTCATCGCGTTTTTTCACCTCTTCAATCGAAACGATGTGTGCTGCACCGTCAAAATCAAAAAACACCCGAAAGTTGCCCACTCGCAGCCGGTACCGATACTCGTGGTTGGAAAGTGCCTTGACGTTGGCGCATTCCGGCATGTTGGCCAGCTTGTTGCACTCGCAACGAACCGCTTTGCTGTCTGACGGTTGCAGCTTACGCAACTGCTTGGCGGCCTTCTTGGAGTAGGTGACTTCGTTCATGTGAATAGTATAGGCCAATTATTAGCTTTCACACAGTCAAACCTAATAATTTGATGTACTAGTCGACAACCCGCTTATACAGCCCCCGCAATTCAAGTTTCTCTATCTGCCTATCCTGCCACTTCGCCAAGGTAAACATCGCAGTCGTGGCCCCTAGCATCGCCATTAACATATCCGACTGGGTGTCCCATTCATATCCCTGAGTGCCTAGGAATGCATCGGCGGCTTCGCCGGTTGCCACGGCGACAAACCATTCAAAAAACTCATATAGAACGCTAATAGTCACGCAAATGCAGACTACGATAAACGCCAGCCATGCTTTACGGGCTATCACTTCAAAGCGTATCAGCAACTCCCGGACTACCATGGCCGGAATGAATCCTTGACTAAAATGGGCGATTTTATCGAAGTTATTGCGGTCTTGCCCTAAGTAATCCCTAATCCAGTTGAATAATGGCACTTCGGCATAGGTGTAATGGCCTCCAATAAACAGGATGTAGCATTCTATCAAGAGCAGTCCATAAACCATGTCGGTAAACCGAAAACGATTATAGGTCAAAGCCAGAATGACCAATGTGACTAAGGCGGGGAGTACTTCGAGAAACCAGGTGAAATGATCTTTAGGTTGTATTCCAGATATTAACAATCCCAAAAAGAAGATTATGACAAACCCTAGGCGTTTGGTACGCTCATCCATCAAATGGCCCCGGATTTCTTTAGCAATGCTGCCACGGCTTCGGCGAATAGATGATAACCTTGCGGGTTGGGATGTATTTCATCAGATTTCAAGCTTTTGCTTACTAGAATCTTATGCATAATGTCGTCTTCATAAGGGATATTAAACTCTTCGGCAATCTGGGCATAAAACTCCGGCGGGGTAAGCATCAATCCAAATTTAGGCACTCCAACCAACACGACATCCACGCCTTTGTCCTTGGCAAGCCGAATCATGGCACGGATGTTGTCAGCGGCTTGTTTTTCGCCCCGTTGTTGGAGAAAGTCATTGCCGCCTATGCACAACACCATCAGATTGGGGGAATATTCGTCCAATGCGTCAGGAAGGCGCAGCAAGCTTTCCGCCGTGACTTCACCCGGCACACCCGAGCGAATCACCGTCCTTCCCACCAAACTTTGCAGCACTGCCGGATAGCTTTCTTCCGCCGTCGCGCCTGTCCCGTAAGTCAGGCTATCACCAAATGCCAAAATCACTGCATCATCAGGCAAATGTGCAATCTTGGGTACGCTAGGCCCACATCCGACCAGCAATAATAGGAATAATATTATCGCTTTCATTGATTAACTCAGCAGGTGACGATATTCGGCAAGCTGGTCCGCCGTCAACAGAAAAACCCCGTCCCCGCCGCGCTCGAATTCCAGCCAACAAAATGGGACATCAGGGAAGGCATAATCCAAAGCCTCGGCACTGCTACCCACTTCGACAATCAGCAAGCCGTCAGGCTTCAGATGAGCATGAGCCTGTTTTAGAATGCGGCGGACACAATCCAAGCCAGACTCACCGGATTCCAAACCCAAACGTGGTTCGGCGTGGTATTCCTGCGGCAATGAGCGCCACTCTTGACTGCTGACATAAGGGGGATTGCTGATAATGAGATCGTAGCGCTTGCCTTCCAGTCCATTAAACAAATCGCAGCACACCGCCGTCACTTGGTCATCAACCTCGTGAGTTTCGATATTTTTCTGTGCCACTTCCAAGGCTTCGGCAGAAATATCCACCGCATCGACATCGGCATCGGGGAAGGCGACGGCACTAGCGATGGCAATGCAGCCAGACCCGGTGCAAAGATCCAGTATGTCAGTGACTTCATCCGGCTGTTCAATCCAAGGGCTGAATTGTTTCTCTATCAATTCCGCAATGGGCGAACGTGGCACCAATACCCGTTCATCCACATAGAATGGCAGTCCACAAAACCAAGCTTCATGAGTCAAGTAAGCCGCCGGTTTGCGCTCTGCAATCCGTCGTTCTAGCAAACCGACCACTTCAAGGCGTTCTTGAGGAGTCAGCACACAGTTGAAATAACCTCCCGGCAGATTATGCGGCAGATGCAAGGCATGAAGGGCCAAGGCGACGGCTTCGTCGATGGCATTGGCCGTGCCGT
This sequence comes from uncultured Methylococcaceae bacterium, assembly GCA_903930145.1. Taxonomy (GTDB): domain Bacteria; phylum Pseudomonadota; class Gammaproteobacteria; order Methylococcales; family Methylococcaceae; genus Methylumidiphilus. The sequence continues at coordinate 421 of CAIYXP010000066.1, read as the reverse complement.
GACCGAAAAACAAGCCAGCCTGTTGGAAACGGCTGGCACCCCAACGGACGTAATCTCGTAATGTAGTGAGATGGTCGGTGATGTCTTCAGGATAGCTCATGGGACGTTCACTCGTGATTCGATAGGTAAACCATAACAACAAAAATATAAAGGCGAATTCGTTGGCTCATGACGAGCTTGGGCCGCATCTAGATTTGATCTTTGGAAAAGTTTTGGAGCAAATAGTTTGAGACATTTTAACCTAAAAGTGGGGTGCAAGATGATTAAGCAATGCTTCTAAAGATTAAAACCGGAGCGTCAAAACTCGCTTTAACAAAAGAATTGGAAATGCGAAGCTGGCTTCGCCTGTCAAAGCAAGCTTTGACGCTCCAAACATAGATCGCTGCGTAACATCAATAACTTGATTTACCGAAGCAATCGT
>CAIYXP010000065.1 GCA_903930145.1 uncultured Methylococcaceae bacterium | reverse complement strand
GGGCAGGGTGCGCAGACGGAGCAAAGCCCCTCCCGTATGGCGTAACGGGTTAGCTCGGCAATCCCAGTGATCCCCAATTTCTCCATGACGTGCTCACGGTGGGTGGCAACGGTTTTTTCGCTGATGTGCAAACGTTCGGCAATTTGGTGGGTGTTCTGGCCTTCTGCAAACAACTGCACGATCTCCCGTTCTCGCGAGGTTAAGTTCATGTATTGGGGCAACTCGGCATCCGCTGACCGGGATTCTTGGGTAACTAGATGAGTCAATTCCGGGCTAAGATAGGTTTGGTCAGCCATTGCGGCTCGGACAGCGAGTATCAGCTCGTGGAACGCACAGCCCTTGACCAAATAACCCGAAACCCCCATATCCAGGATTGCCCGAACCAGCCTAGGGTCGCCATGGACGGACAAGCATATCAGCTTGGGCTTTTGGGGATGAGCCTGAATGCGCTGAATGGCTTCGAAACCATTAAGCCCCGGCATAGTAATGTCGGTTACGGCCACATTGGGTTTGAGTTTGCGAACTAAATTGACAAGTTCAAGCCCATCGCTGGCTTCGCCAACGACTTGTATGTCAGGCTCACGTTCCAACAAAGAAATAAGCCCTTGCCGGACGATTTGATGGTCGTCTGCAATTACCACGCGAATGACCATGGCGTTCCTCTATCATCTATTTTTCTTTTGTTTAGGGGGCAGGCCGCGCCCTACATTGGTTTAGGGTGGTAAGCCTGTTCAATGAACCTAGAAGAAGGGATCAATCTAATGACCTAAGCTAATCCCATGGCTTGTTTATACTCCTATCTGCTCAAAACTTACAATGGTTGAAATGTCACGAAATGTAACAAGTGATATAAATCAATTAGATAAAATCAATATTGCTGCTAGTTTAGCTGTTCCTTAGTATTAAATATGGTTAATCATCAAGGTCTGAAATTATGCTATGAATTAAGCCTGGAAAACGGATTATCTGTCTGGCAGTGGCAGGTCGATGACTATTCGAGTGCCTGCACCCGGCGATGAATCGATCTCCAAGCGACCTCCCAAGGACAAAATTTGGGCGCGGGCGCTAGGAAGCCCATAACCTCCCGTGGGGCTAGTATAGGGCAAGATTCCCGGCTCAAATCCTACGCCATCATCATGGACGTGGATTGTCAATCGATCATCGCTACGCTTGATCGCAACCAAAACGTGGCTTGCCAATGCATGTTTGCGTATATTAAACAATAACTCGCGCACTACCCGGAAGATTACACCAAGAACGGGTTCTGGTAGAGGGAGCGGCTCATTGTCGCCTTCGACGTGCAAGGGAATCCCGTAAGTTTGGCCCAAGCTTTCAATGGTGGCCTTAAGTCCCAATAGATTGATGAGCGGGTTGCTCAAGTCGAATGTGGTGGCGCGTGTGGCTTGGGTTGCTTGGTTCAATAGAGTGCGCATCTCTGAAAGCAAGCCTGAAGTGTTTGCTGTCAAGCTTGCCTCTTTCAATTCGTCCAGTTTGATGCTTAGTAAGGTATGCAATTGCCCCACCACATCATGCAAGCCTCGTGCGATCCGTTCTCGTTCGCGGGATTCGGCCACCGATATTTCATAAGCCAAACTATGATAGTCGGCTTGGTCTTCTTGCAGGTTCCCCGGGGGCAAGGCCCCGGATGATGGGCTGTGAAAACTGATCAAGCTGCAACTGAGTGAACCCGTATCGCTCCAGATGGCCGTGGCGCTGGCGCTCATGGGAATCCTGTCACCATTTTTGTGAAGGATCTCAATGCCGCTATCTCGCATTTCAAAGCAATTGGCAAGCGCGTCCCAAGCTTCCCCGACTGGATTGTCAGGGGCTAATTCAAGTATTGAACGATCTAATAAGCTATTTGGATCGTATCCTAGGATGCTGTGCAATGCCCGATTGCAGGCGATGATCCTGCCGGTTTTTGGCTTGATGCATATAGAAACCTCCAAGCCCTGATCGAATACAGCACGGAAGAAGTCATTCCGCCTTTTTTTTTCATGCTGGCCGTCTAATTTTGATGAGCTGCAATGATTTTATGGCTAGACCTGAGGCATAAGATAGCCTCACGGAAGAAGATTTTTTAATTTGGGTACAAACACCCAAAGAATTGGAAATCAATTGGATTATCTATGTAACCCACAGGGCAATGAAAATCTATTCGTACTTGCCTACCCCCAAATTTGGACGGCGCCCCGTTGACAACAGGATGATTAATAAATGTGGGATTTTGGCATTGTCGCATTAATCCGGCATCAATTAGGAAGAACGGTTTAGCGATTGGCTCGTAGAGGATGCTTGCTTCGCCGATAGGCTATTGATGTTGACAGTTTGAGTGCACTAGGCTATTGTAAACCGACTTTTTGGGCGGTTAGCTCAGCGGGAGAGCACTGCTTTCACACGGCAGGGGTCACTGGTTCAATCCCAGTACCGCCCACCAATTAAATCATATGCCTAGGCTGTCAACACAAGAAACAAAAGATCAAAAAAGTGCATTAAAGGTGAAAGCCAATGCCTTTTTGCTAAATGCATTCTCTTTTCTTTCCCTCCTGATTTCTAGCTCTTGACCGGGGTCGTTTTCGCGGGTGCGGTGTTTTTCTTGGTAAATATCGGTAGAAAATGGAAAAGCCTAGCCAGATAAGCAAGAGGGTAAGGGTCGGGAGGCCCAGCAATCTGCCAGAACGGGAAGGCCGTGCCAGTTGAACAAGCCCTGCCATGG
>CAIYXP010000064.1 GCA_903930145.1 uncultured Methylococcaceae bacterium | reverse complement strand
GCCCAAAGCGAGCAGATAAGAGGCAACTGCGGCTATCCTAAGTTCATTACGCTGTTGATGGTCGATAAAATGTGATAACGCCATGGATGTTCGATGTGTATGCCATATCTGAGAATTAGCTCACTATTATCGACGATGTTGCACTTAATCTCCATAGATGTGTAACAGCGATGGAATTTTTCCCTAAACGTCTGATGACGAGACCTGCCCTGGTTGCGGACTTGTGTGAACTCTAAGGCGGCAATCCAAACCTGAATCAATAAGGTAAAAGCCAAGAAATGCTTGAATATTATAAGATAGACTTATGTGAAAATCAGATTTTTTCTGATAGGAATCCATTTTTGAATGTGCCATTATTGAACTTTACCGGAAACCCATCTAGTGACCCTGCCATTGCCGCTTTAGTGGAAGGTTTCCGATAAAGTCCATTTTTTCGAACGCAAAAAACTAAGAGGAATAATCAGATGAGTACTTTTCTTAAAGGCATTGCTTACCAACCTTTTCCTTCGCCCTACAATCCAACCCATGCTAACGACACATGTATTTTCTTTGGTAGCGATATTGCTTATGATCCAATCGCACCACTATGGGATAATAAGCCTTATGTTTCGACCACAGGTAGTAGTTGCACTAATCCGCGCGATGATTTGACCACCATTAAGAATATGGGTTGTAATCTGGTTAGGCTATATGATTGGGAACCTCGGAATAAGCATTTAAGGTTTTTGGATCGTTGTGTCGAGTTGGGGATTAAAGTGCTTATCCCTATCTCCAATTATTTCTTGTCATATGGGTTTGGACAAAGGAGCGATCACATTCCGAACTTGATAAAGTCTTTTTCCAACGCTGAATCTAGTGACTATCATGCGGCTATCGCCGGGATTATATTCGGAAATGAAGTTGATTTGCCTGGAAATAATGCCCCCCTCCAAAACTGTATAGATTTCACAAAGGATTGGGTTAACATAGAAAATTCGCAATTCAGTGGATATTCCATGCCCATTCTTGGGCATCCGCTAAGTTTCGCTGCCGGGCCTAGCACTTTACCCTGCTGGCAATTCTGGGATTCCTTTTTGCCGGAACTTGATAATGTTCAAATCAGGAATTTGCCCGCTAGACTCTTTTTGGCTCCTCAGCCTTATAATGATGGTGATTATCTCTATGTCAATTGTAGGTCTGGAAAAGGTTATATAGACTTGACTTGGGATAAATATAAAAAACCTATACTAATTCCAGAAATGGGATATGGTAGGGATAAACCAAATTACCAGTCAGTCATTAAAAGCCAATTTGAAGGCGGCATACAATATGCCAAAAGAAATCCAGAAAAATTGTTGGGAGAGTGTTATTTCCAATTTGCTGACAAAGTCTGGATGGAAGGCACTTCTGAAGGATCCTTTGGCGTCTTTTCTCATTCCACAAACATCCGCTGTACAGTCACTTACGGAAATGGGGATTTTACCCATAAGGATTCAGGCAATTGCGATGGAAATACATTGCAAGTGGATGAATTAACGCAAAATCCTGCGTGCAATATTTTGACTTCAGCCTATAGTACGGCTTAGTCTTTAGGGCCGTAGGACGGGTTAGGCGAAACGATGGAAATTTTCCCAACTGGACAATTCGCTAGTGGTGTGTATAAATAATTCCTCCTGCCAAGATGCTATACACCACAAACGAGGTTGACATGCCTAATCAATACAAGACTCGACTCATGGTCGGCTGGTTTGCCGTAGCATTTTTAATGCTTGCCCCCGTTCCGTCCTTAGCAACCAAGTTGTTGATTTCTGGCAACTCCTTGGGTGATTCCAATCCAAATTTGACGAATACCCTCTCCGGTTTGGGTTTGACGGCGGATTTTGTGATACCCGCTAATTTTGCGACAACCAGTTTAAATGGATACGATGCGGTTTGGATGGATGGATTCAGCCAATTTGGTTCGGAGAATTGGTCTGCCAATCTGATAACGTTCATGAACGGCGGGGGCAAGCTTTTGGTGCAAAATCCGGGTTTTGGGTCCGAGGGCATGTCAAGCTATCCGCTGGGTGCGCAATTATCTGCCAATTTCACCTATCCGCCTGGTCAAGACACGATTGTCATCGTGGACACGACCAGCCCGGTGGGGGCTAATCATCCAGTCAACCAAGGACTGAGTGGTTCCGGTTTAAGCGGTTGGAATGCATCGGCGTATGGCATTTTCACCAATATTGGTGGATTTACCGGATTGACCACGACGGGCACGGCAGGGCAATGGATTACCATCGTCAGTCCAGTCGGTGAGGGCTATGTGGTGTACACCCAACAAGGCATCAGCCAATACCTTGGCGGAGCCAGCAATCCCGGTGCTGGCAGCGAAGTGGCGCTGTTTCTGAAAAATGTGGTGACTCTTAGCTCAAATCCGGTTCCTGAACCTTCAAGCATCAGCCTGTTTATGCTTGGGTTGGCGTTTATGGGCCTAATGCTTGGGTTGAAACATTCAATCAGTTTGCGCTGAAGAAACGGTTTGAAAAGTTAATGCCTTGCGTAATGAAAGCGTCTATGCCGTCAGTTCCGTATCCTTAGAAAATCATCCACCACCGTGACCCAAATAATACCGTCCCCGGTTCTGCCGGTATGGGCCACTTCATGAATGATCCGCACGATTTCATCCACAATCTCATCGGGCGCGACGATTTCCAGTCGGATTTTAGGCGAGAATTCGATCAATTCCTCGCGCAAGTTCAATGGACGGTCTTTACGGTCTTTAGTGCCACTACACCCTTCAACATGGCTGACGCTCATGCCGGGGAATTCCGGGAGTGCGACCAATGCCTCGCGGACTGCATGTAACTTAACGGGTTGAATGATGGCTTTGATTTCTTTCATGGCATTACCTTTTCAGTCAAGCTTCAACCCGCTTTTCTTCAAACCAGCGATAAAGGCTGGGCAGCATGACGAGGGTTAGCAGGGTTGAGGTAATCAGTCCACCGATGACGACAATGGCAAGCGGGCGTTGAACTTCCGAGCCGGGTCCGGTGGCGAATAAAAACGGCACCAAACCGAGTAGGGCGACGGTGGCAGTCATCATCACCGGGCGGAAGCGCTGTTCGCAACCCCGACGGATGGCCTCGGCCTGCTTCATGCCGTCATCGCGCAAAGTGCGGATGTATGAGACCAGCACCACGCCGTTTAACACCGCAATGCCCCACAGCGCAATAAAGCCCACGGAAGCGGGTACTGACAGATATTCGCCCGTCAAATACAGCGCCACCACCCCGCCGATGGAAGCAAACGGCAAAACCAGAATAATCAGGGCGGCAAAGCGTATGGAGTTGAACAGCATGAACAACAGAAAGAAAATGGCGGCGATGGTGATGGGTATGATGATTTTCAAATGCCCCATGGCTCGCTCCATGTTTTGGAATTGCCCGCCCCATTCCAAATAATAGGCTTCCGGGAGTTTCACCTTGTCCGCCACGGCCTTCTGCATTTCGGCGACGAAGCCGCCTAGGTCACGGTCCCTGACATTGACACCGACGACAATCCGGCGCTTTGCCATTTCCCGGCTGATCTGGGCTGGACCGTCAACCAATTCAATCTTGGAAACATCGCCTAACGGAACCCTCGCACCGTTCGGCGAAGTGAGCATGATCGAATCAATTTTTTCGATGCTGTTGCGGAAATCTTCCGGTAGTCGGACGGCGGCGGAAAAACGCCGTTCACCCTCAAAAATTTCGGTGGCGATTTTGCCGCCGATGGCGGTTTCGATGACATCATGCACATCCGATGCATTAAGACCGTAGCGGGACAATGCTTGGCGGTCTATTGAAATATTCAGATATTCCTGGCCGGTCACCCGTTCCACACGGATGTCTTGCGATCCTTTGACCTCACCCGCCACCTTGGCTATTTCGTTTGCGGTTTGTTTGAGCGCCTCCATGTCGTCGCCGAATACTTTGATCGCCAAGTCCGAGCGCACCCCAGTCAGTAGTTCATCGACCCGGTCGGAAATCGGCTGGGCCATCACTAATTGAACTCCAGGCAGGTTTGTGTACAACTTGTCGCGCATGGCATCGGCGATGTTGTCTTGAGACCAGCCCTTAGGCCATTCGTCTCGGGGTTTCAAGGTTGCGATGGGGGTGGATTCATTTTGACCTTGGGTGTCTGCCGGACTTTCGCCGCGTCCAATGTTGGTGACCACCATGCGAACCCCCGGTATTTCCTTGACTAAGCGCATCGCCTCCATTTCCATCTTGATGCCTTCATCCAGTGAGATATTGGGCATGCGGTTGATGGCAGGCACGATGGACCCTTCCTTCATTTCCGGTATGAACGAGGTGCCGAGTAGGGGTAACAGGGCAATCGTCCCGCCAAACAGCCCTATCGCCGCCAATACGACAATCTTGCCATTCGCCATGGACCAGTCCAGTAATTTCATGTAAGGGTGTTTTAACAGAGCCACGAGACGGGTGTCGTGTTCGCCTTCATGGCCGACCAAGGCGTAAGAACACAACACCGGGGTTAGGGTCAGCGATAGGAATAATGAGATCAGCAAGGCTATCGCGATGGTGTAAGCCAAGGGGGCGAACATTTTGCCTTCCATGCCTTGCAGCGTCATCAGCGGCAAAAACACCAAGATGATGATGCCCACGCCAAATAACACGGGAGTTGCCACTTCTAAGGTGGCGTTTAAGACCACCCGCAGGCGGGGAATGCGCTTGCTCTTTTGTTCGCTGAGCAAGCGGAAGGCGTTTTCGACCACCACCACTGAGCCGTCGACAATCAGGCCAATCGCAATGGCTAGGCCGCCTAATGACATTAGGTTGGCGGACAGCCCCACTTGGTTCATGACGATGAAGGTGACCAGCGGCGTGATTATCAAGGAACTGACCACAATCAGGCTGGAACGGACGTCGCCGAGAAACAAAAACAAGACGACGACGACCAAGATCACGCCTTCGATGAGTACCTTAGTCACGGTGTACAGGGCCGCATCGACCAATTCACTGCGGTCGTAATAAGGGACGATTTTCAGCCCGTCCGGCAGCATGTTCTTATCGTTGATTTCATTGACTCGGTCTTTGATCCTGCTGACGACTTGCTTGGCGTTGCCGCCGCGCAACATCATGACAATCCCGCCCACCGATTCGGTGTACCCATTTTTGATGACTGCGCCCACCCGCACCTCATGACCGATTTTGACCTCGGCCAAATCGTGAATATGCACCGGGACGCTATTTTCTTCCTTTAGGACGATATTGCCGATGTCACCGACATTCCGAATCAAGCCGACACCGCGAATGATGTATTGCTCGGCATAGTGGGTCAATACGCCCCCGCCACTGTTGGCGTTGTTGTTGACCAACGCATTGTAAATATCGGTGAGTGCAATACGATAGTGGCGCATTCGGTCTGGGTTGACCAGCACTTGATATTGCTTGACATAACCCCCTTGGGAGTTGATTTCGGCCACGCCGGGGATGCCTCGCAGCAGTGGGCGAACCACCCAATCCTGAGCCTCACGTCGGCGCATGAGTTCGTCACGGGTCAATGCCCGTTGCCCATCGTCGGGGCGATCCAAGGTGTATTGGTAAACTTCGCCCAAGCCGGTGGAAACGGGTCCCAAGATAGGCATGACCCCTTCTGGCATCCGCTCACGGGCCTCCATCAAACGCTCCATCACCAATTGCCGTGCAAAATACACATCGGTCTGGTCGGTGAACACCAAGGTGATAATGGAAAGCCCGTTTTTATTCAGGGAGCGCATTTCGGTCAGGCCGGGAAGTCCGGTCATCGCAATTTCCAGTGGCACGGTGATGAAGCGCTCGACTTCCTCAGGTGAACGTCCTTGGGCCTCGGTGGCGACTTGAACTTGGACGTTGGTCACGTCGGGAAAGGCATCGACGGACAGGGATTTCAGTGCGCGTATGCCAAATAGCGCCAACCCCAAGGCAATGACGATGATGATGATGCGGTTGTTAAGCCCGCCCCGGATCAATCCTTCAACCATGGCTTACTCCAATTCCTTGCGTAATCGTTCATTATTCAAGTGGAAGCCGCCCTCGGTCACGACCTGCTCGCCCTGTTTTAATCCGCTGATCACGGGTCGGACACCGCCTTCGTCCTCGCCCAGTTGCACTGGGCGCAACTCAAACTTTGTCGGCGCGATTTGCACAAAAACGTGGTCTCGGTTTTCGTCGCGAATCACCGCAGAGTCAGGCACGACTAGGTAATCGGTGCCCTGTTTGCGAATCAACAGTGTCGCCAGCATTTGTGGCTTGAGTAATCGCTGAGGGTTGGGCATGTCCATACGCACGGTGACGGTGCGGGTATCCGGATTGACCAAATCGGCGACATAAATCAATTTGCCACTGAGGTTGTCATTCGGCAGGGCGGCAATATCAGCATAGGCTTCATCCCCCTGCCTCGCCCAGCGGGCTTGCTGTTCCGGCAGTTCGGCCACCAGCCAGACATGCGAAAGATCGGCGATGGTAAATAGCGCATCAGCGGGTTGAACCACTTGCCCCACCGTCACATTGCGCTCGATCACCACACCGCTGAGGCTGGCAACAATGGGTGTGTAAGAATGGATGGATTTGTCGTGTGCCAACCGAGTAAGGTCCACCTCATTCATGCCCATGACCCGCAACTGGTCAGTGGCTGCGCGTAAATCCACTTCGGCCTCACGCAGCATCCCTTCCCTTTCCAATAGTTCGGCGGCGGCAATCACATCAGACTCCAACAATCGGCGGGCTCGGCTGACCGCCAGTTCACGAAGGCTGACTTGCGATGCCGCTTTTAGATAAGCCGCTTGGGCCATGCCAAGTTCCGTGCTGTTGAGGATGGCGAGAGTTTCCCCTTTGCGAACTGACTGGCCGATCCAAGCTTTAGTTTCCACGATGCGGCCCGTGACCGTTGCCCCGATGCGCGCCAATCGGTGTTGATCCAAATCAACCCTGGCGGGAACCCTCAGTGAATCCCGCAATTCGGCATGACCGACAGCGACGATTTTCAACTGTTTGAGCAAGGTCGGGGGAGCAATGACCGAGCGGGGCGGGGCTTCGGCTAAAGCCGGTAAATTCGCCAACAAAACGAATAAAACATACCCAATGGAAATCAACAATCGTTTCATGGCAATTTTTCCGATAATTCCGATGCGCGAAGACGCTCTAAGTCAATCAATGCCGACTGACGGTCAAAGCGAGCATTAAGATAATCATTACTCACGCTACGGTATACCCGCTGGGCATCAAGATAGTCGAGAATCCCACGTTCGCCAAGCCGGTAGGCAGCCTCCGCAACCTTCAGCGAATTCTCAGCCTGTTTCAACAAACCTGATTCAAAAGTTTCCACTTGCCGGTGGGCAATCCGATAACGGTTCCATGCATTTTCCAATTCTCGCAACACCGTCAGTTCTTGTTGTTGGGCGGCGGATTCTGCTTGGCTTAAATCGGCTTGGGCTTCCTTGATTTGGCCTTGCCTTTGGTTCCACAGGGGCAGAGGCACGGAAACCCCCAACTGCCAGCGATCCAAGCCGGGGTCGCGTTCCATGTAGCCAACCAAGGAAACTTGCGGGTAGCGCAAGTCTTGTTCATAGCCAAGTCTGGCGCGATTTCGTTCCACCTCAGCACGGTATTGATGGAGTAAGGGTTGGTTGGCCAGCACTTCCTCGCGCAACTGTTCTATCGGCGGCAATTGTTTAGTTATCGACGGCAATTCCCCTTCAATTTCAAACGGGTAAGGCAAAGCATTGCCAAATAGTGCGTGAAGCGCTGATTTTGCATCCTCCACCCGCACTTGGGCAGTTTCTTTAAGCTTGACGGCATTCAACCATTCCGCCATGGCTTTGACCTCTTCATATTTGGGTGCTTCGCCGACTTCCACTTTTAATTGCACTTTTTCGCGTATCTGCTGGAGCAGCCGTTCATTGGCTTCGGCGATGTCCAGTTCCGCCCGACGCCGCAATATCTCATAAAACGTTTGCCGTGTCGTCGTGCGCACCGAAAGCCAAACGTTACGACTGGCCTCATCCGCAGAGGCTATGCCGGCCTCTGCGACTTTGCGCCTGGCTTCGCGGATAAATGGATAATCTAGCGGCTGGGTGAGCATCCCTAGGCCACTCGTGCCGGTTTTCGAAACTTCGTTGCGTTCTTTCCCCACCCCCACCCCGCCTTCAAACGTGGGGTTTGGATATTGCTGGGCGGTTACCATTGCGCCTTGGGCTGATTCTCGCCGGGCCTGGGCGGCAGCCAGACTGGGGTTGTAGGGTTCCAACAATTTTAGCAAATCAGGCAAGGTTAGCGCGGTATTGGAAAAAGCGCTAAACGACCAACTCATCAATAACACCAACACCCATGGTCTTTCTGCAATACTCAACGTGTTTATTTGCTTTCGCTTGCAATACATAGAAGAAAAATCTCAAATTCAGATTAGGTTTGGGCAAACTTTTTTTTAAGCATCCAAAACAACAGGCAAGTCGCCAATACTATGACACAACATACACTAACTAGGATTAGCCCCAGCATTAATAGTTTCTTGAATGCATAATCAACAATTTTCCGGCTGCTGGTCTCGGCTTGTTGGCTAAGCGTACTCATCCTTGCCGATACGAGGTCAAGCCGTTCCGGGCTGATGGTCTGGTTAAATGCCTCTAGCATGGAGGATAACTGTTCAGCCGCTTTTTTGATCTGTTCGGCTGCTGCGGTGTATTCCTCAATCTTGAAAGGTTCCGATTTAGGGTCGGATGGACGGCTATCCAATTGCTTGACCAGGTCTTGGAATGTTTTCAAGGTGTTAGTGGTGGCTTCGGACATTTGTTTGCCTGCCCCCAAGGTTTTTTCCGATTGGGCGGCGAGGCTAATCAGTCCGGGCCGCTGCAAGTCTAGCGCTTGCAGTAACTTTTCCCGCTCGCTGCTTAACACTCCGGGCAGGCGCTCCCCGACTTGGCTGATGCGATCCATTGACGCAGCAAATTGTGTGGTGGCATTTAACAATTGCCCCACTTGCGGCATTTCCGCCGTCTGTAAGGCCAACAGTTCAGCTTCCCAGCGAACCAGCGTCGGCATGTGCCGGGCTAAAAACAAACCTCGTTCAGCGAACAATCGCGTATTCGCCAATTCGCTGGTGGCCGGGTCCAAACCCGCAAACGGATCGATGATGAGAAGGTTGAACACGCTGGACTTGTCGGGCCGGTTGACAGCTTGCATCTTGGCGATTTCCCCGGCAAAACTCAACGCACCAATCTCGCGCGGGGTTCGCCCGTCGGGATGTTGTTGCCGCCATAATTCTATGCCATTGCGCAATTCATCAAGCTGTTCTTGGTTCAAAACCGTCGCGGCAATCCGCCAGATTTCCCTTTCTGAATCTTGGGCGGCGTTCAGCAAGGGTTTAGCCGATTCGCCAAAGCGTTTCGGCATCCAATAATTCTCCACATTGATACGGTTCAATGTGACGAGGATAATCAAATCCAGTAGGTTAGCATAGGCATTGGAACCGGTGGCGATGGCTAAAATATCATCCGCCATGCTTATTTTGCGTTTTAGCACTGCACCTCGGTTGAGGCGCTCGTCCTCGCCAACCCGCAGTTTATTGACGGCTGAGTTGACACTATCCATGTAATAATCTGAAAAACGGATCAACTGTGACTGCAATTCCACCGGATCGACCGTTATACCCTCACGGTTCAATGACAAAATGGCTTGAATGCCACGGTCAGGCAGTTCCAAAGCGCCTTTTAGCAAAGTGCAACTGGAACAAGATAAGCCAAGGACGAGCATCAGTAGCGGAATAAGCTTAGGCGTAGTGGCCGTCGCCAGCGATTGCTTAAGCATGGCCTTGGTTTCGGGTGGACAATGCAGATCAGTCGATTCAGTTTTGTCAGTACACATCAATGGTCAGTTCAGATTGATATGAATAGTCTGACAAGTATGTACTGACAATCACTCAAAGGCAATTGCTTTATGGTATTCAAACCAATTGGTTTTGAATGGCATAACGCGCAAGTTCCGAATTGTTCTCCATGCCCATTTTCTCGAGTATGCGCTTGCGTAGGGTGCTGATGGTGTTCGGGCTGCGATCCAGATCCTCGGCAATTTGGCTGACTGACTTGCCAAAGGCCAGTAGGCACAGCACTTGGTACTCACGGTCGGACAAGCGTTCGTGAGGCATTTTTTTATTCTCTTTGTTAACTCCACGGGCGAGGATTTCTGCCATCGAGTCAGTCACATAGACCCCACCGTCGGCAATCTTGCGCAGAGCCTTGACGAGTTCCTCCGAGGAGCTTTCCTTGCACAAATAGCCTTGTGCACCCGCTTGCATGGCCCGCATGGCAAAAATCTCTTCCGGGTGGAAAGTCAAAAACAAGACCGGGAGTTCGGGAAGTTCGCGCCTGATATCTTTCAGTAAGTCGAACCCATTCTGATCGGGTAGGTTGATGTCCAAAATGGCGATATCCGGTTTTAGGCTTGTGATCATGGTAAATGCCGCTTGGGCGCAAGCGGCCTCGCCGATGACTTCCATGTCTGCCTCAGATTCTATGATCTTTCTGATGCCTTGGCGCATGATCCCGTGGTCATCGGCGATGACTAATTTTAATTTCATTGACTTGGCTCTTTACATTTATCGCATTTGTTGCAGTTGGAAAAATTTGCACCCACTGAACAAGGTACCCGCACTCGAATACAGGTTCCCCTTAGCTTAGGGGTGCTGAGTATGTCAATCTCCCCGCCCAATTCATTGACCCGCTCGCGCATGCCCAGCAAGCCTAGGGATTGTGAACCCGGTTTAGTGTCGCCCATGCCGATGCCATCATCCTTGACTGCCAGTAGTAATCGTCCGCTTTTATCAAATTTAAGCGTCAACTCCACGTGGCTCGCCCGCGAATGGCGGATGACATTGGTCAGCAATTCCTGACAGATGCGGAAAATTTGGGTGGCACGGTCGTTATCCAAATGAACGTGTTTCGCTCTTAAATTCAGATGGCAACGAATGCCTGCCCGGCGTTGGAAGTCTTTGCCCAGCCATTCGATGGCCGCAGGCAAGCCTAGTGTATCCAGTACCCCTGGACGTAGCGCCCATGAAATGTCATGAACCGATTGAATGATCTGAGCTATCATCTGCTCCATCTCGGCGATGCCTGCCAGATTTTCCTCCACGCTTGCGGGGGAAAGTTGCTTTTTCAACCAGACCGTTTTCATCTTCAATGCCGTCATGGATTGGCCCAAATCATCATGGTTGTCGCGGGCGATGCGCGAGCGCTCCTCTTCGCGTACTGACTGCAAACGCGATGCCAGTGCACGAAAATTTTTAGTTGCGCGGTTGCGCTCTGACACGTCAATGACAACACCGATCGTGGCAGGTTGGCCGGCATATTCAATGGGGCGGCTGCGCACCTCAACGTCCACTGTTCCCCCGTCCGTCCGTAGTAGCCCAATTGAGAAGGTCGACTCTTCGTCCAGACCACGCGAAATACGCCGAATGCGCTTGAGTACCGAAAACCGATTGGGTGGGGCGATTATATTAATGGTCGGTACGCTGCCAACCAACGCCTCTGCCGAGGCATAGCCTAGCATCTGGCACAGCGTTTGATTGGCATAGCGGATAAAGTAGTCTTGATAAATATAGATGCCCACCAATGACTGTTCCACCAGTGCGCGAAACTTGGATTCTGACTGGCTTAGCGCGGCGGTGCGCACCTCAATCAATTCTTCCAAATGCCCGCGGTAGCCTTCCAATTCATGTTCATATTTTTCTCGCCGGACGATGTCTTCTTCCAAATTCAGTTGTGCCGCGTGGTAGTCATATTCCAGCCGTTGCGCATTCATCATGATCCTGCCCAAGGCTATCATCAAGGCCAACACCATGACGAAAATCGCATAAATGGATGTTAACGGATGCGCGGCTATGGCATGAGCGACCGGCGGGGAAAACAGCCCGACGTAAATCCCCCGAGTCAGGTCCAGCAGGGTCCAAACCACTAGGCTGGTCGTCAGCAAGACATCACCGGACCCCGCATAAGCCGGACGCCGGGTCAGCAGGATAAAAGCACCCCATCCGTAATACCCGCAATGATAAAGGCTGTACAGCATGACGCGATTATTGATCTGCTGCCTATAGGTAAAATAGACGAATAAGCTTGTCCATAACAGCGCCAGCAAGATTTCCCACCGATAGTGGGCCTGATGGCGACCCCTGAACACCAGCAAGCCTCGGTTGTTGACGATCAGGTTGGCGGAGTCGAAACAAGTGCCTAGGATAATCAACGGCGAGTGACCCGGTGCGGTGGCATAAAACAGAAACCCCAAGGTTCGACAAAACTCACCTACGGTCCAATAGGCAAAACCTGGATAGGTCTTGCGTGTCCATTGGGTAATTGCCATGCCGATGCTCGTTGCGAAAGTGACGACCATGCCACAGAAAACCAGGGAGGTGTTATCCAACGAAGGCATGGGAATACCTAGGGCAATCGTATGAAGGCTAGAACCTCGTCATTCCTGCATGGATCGCCGGAATCCAGATGGCAAGGACGCTTCGTAACCCAAGCATTCATGGAGCCTAGGTTCTGGCGATCCCTGACGGAATGACAACTTTTCTGATTTGGCTGAAACATCATTTTGATCAGGTAGGAATAGGTGCTTAAGAGTCTAGTCTTCGAAAAATAAAGGGTTGAAGGATTTGCCCGACCAGTCTCGGTGACATGGCCCCGTCGATGCCATATTTCTGCGGCCACTGCTTGGGCAAATAGAACGTGCCGAACAACTTGTCCACCCAAGGGACCATTGCCGAGTAGTTCTTGTTGATAACCGCCAACCCGTCGTTGGTGTGATGCCAATGATGGAACGCCGGGGTGGCGACCAGCCATTCCAGCCAGCCAAAGCGCCATTTCAAGTTGGAATGGATAAAGAACCCCCACACTGTGCCGGTCAGGATGAACAGCAAGGGCAGGATGTCCATCGTTTTGCCGCTTGGCTGGGCCAAACCGACAATATACAAGGGGATGAAGCCACACAGCCGGGTGAAAATCATATCCACCGGGTGGGCGCGGGTGTTCACCAGCCAATCGAGTTCCGCCGCGCTATGGTGGACGGCATGGAAGCGCCACAGCAGAGGAATCTCATGCATCAGCCGATGCCCCCAATAAAAGCCGAATTCGCCGACCACCAAGGACGCCGCAAAACGCGCCCCAAACGGCAGCCCCGCCGTCAATTGATGCAGGCTGCCCGGCACCACATAATGCAAACCCCAGGCAATTAACGCCATCGGCACAGCCAAGAGATGCGTCGGTATCAGGCTGCTGATGAAGTAATAGCCTAGATCGGTGACAAACCCCTTGCGAAAGATCTGCTGCGGATGCTGGGTAAACAGCCTTTCCAAAGGCACAAAAACGATCATGAGCAAAACCAGCCAGATACACAGCCGGATAATATCCACCGCAAACGGCGGAAGCTGATTCAGCAATTGTAGAAAGTCAGTCATAGTAGGAAGCCAACTAGGTGGAAAAATTGGGTGATAGGGTCAAGTACATTTGGGTACGGAATGAATATCTTATCCCATTCACACCGCCTTGTCTCACTGCGGAAAGGCTTGATTTGTAATTTGTTCTGATACAAAAGCGTTAAAAAATTTATCAGGTGAGGGCATAAACTTAACGGCAATATACAACGCATGACAATTCCACTTGGAGCTAGACAGCCACAAGGGCGCTAACGATAGATGCGATCATTTGCGGGTTAACTTGATCCTTTTGCAAGTAGCCACTTGCCCCTGCTGCTTTGGCTGCTGCTAAGTATTCTTGGCCGTCATGACTTGAAATAATCACAACGGGGATATCAGGGAAAGCGGACTTGATTGCCTTGGTGAGATCAAGACCATTCGCGCTTGGCAGATCGATGTCAGTAAAGATTATGTTGGGGTTTAGTTTGCCCACCAATTCCGCAACCCCCACAGTATCGTCTGCTTGGTCAATAATCGCATCTTGCCAAATATTGCGAATTAAGCTACTGAGAAATAGACGAAAGACGCTATTATCTTCAACGATCTGAAATCTCAACATCAATAGGTTCCTAAGGTTAAAATTCTGGGTTAGCCATCTTGCTTGGCTCGCAATGGAATAGACTTTATCGGAAACCTTAAATGCGGCAAAGTTGAGGTCACTCAAGTAGGTTTCCGTTAAAGTCGATTAAGGTTTAGTGAGGATTGCCAATTACCAACTTCTTAAAAAAAACGGGGGCTGTCGTTGACTACTCGACA
Organism: uncultured Methylococcaceae bacterium; assembly: GCA_903930145.1. GTDB lineage: Bacteria > Pseudomonadota > Gammaproteobacteria > Methylococcales > Methylococcaceae > Methylumidiphilus. Next base: position 1,838 of record CAIYXP010000064.1, on the reverse strand, counting down.
CCCCCCTTGAAAACGGGTGTTCAGCCCGATCTTGGAGACACTAAACTAAAAACTAAAAGCAAAAACTTAAGCGGCAATCTTCGCCTGCTTGCGGCGGACTTGGAAGCTGACCAAGCCAGCCCCGACCAGCATCATCGCCCATTCTTCGGGTTCTGGGACGGCCGCAACCAGCGACACGCCGTCTAACAAAACGGCTGATGGTACGCCAAGGGGAGTTCCATCCGCCAAGAAGCTCAGCACTTCGCTGCTAGCGGTCGCGGTGTAAGTGAACGAAGCTTGGCTCCATCCCGAAAAGCCACGGGCGACGACGCCACTTAGAGAAGTCGGTTCAAACTGCTGGTTTCCGAGGCTCACCTTCCATGAACCGCTGGGGGTGACATTAACATTATTACCGTACTCAGGGCTACAGCATGGGAAACGCATTAACGCCGCCGCATAGTCGAAGGTCAGGTTGTATTTCGCGCCGGGAGTCAGGCCGTTGATCGTCTGCGTAATCGGTACAAGTCCCCAGTCGCCATCTGCCACAACAAACTTACCTCCATCGGGGCTAGACGGTATGACGTTAGGCCCGCCATTTTGGGTTGTCCACAATTGTAGAGTATGAACGCCCGGCCAACTGTATGACAATACGACTTGGTTGTTAGCGGCAACCGACATATAGTTGGCTCCACTATTTATACCTGAGCCATACGATCCATGCCATCCGGTGATGTTAAGGCTGTAAAACTGTCCCGTTCCGTTGTTCGGCCCCGTGGTTTGCTCAAACGAACCGTTAGTGACCAGATTCGTCAATTGGGCGTGTGCAGACGATGCGACAAGCATCAAGGCAACGGCTTTGGCAACAGCGATTGCGGTTTTGGTGTTGATCATGGTATTGACTCGCTAAAGGAAATCTTAAAAAAGGGGGAAGCCGCAGGTACCCGACACCCCCCATGAAAAGGGGTTTTCACCCCACACATAAAGTCATAAAATTGAAAACTTAGGCATCAAGCTTTGTTTGCTCAAGCTTCGCCTGTTTGCGGCGGACCTGATAACTAACCAAACCGGCCCCGACCAGCATCATCGCCCATTCTTCGGGTTCTGGGACGGGGGCGGTGACAGGAGTCAGCGAGATGCCGTCCAACATAGCCATCGGGGGGACAGCTTGGGGGGCGTTGGTCGCCAGGAAGCTCAACACTTGGCTCGTGCTGGAAGCGGTGAAAGTGTACGACTCTTGCTGCCAGCCGGTGAAGCCCTTGTTAGGGTACGACAATGTAGGGGTCTCCCGGACTTGGTCGCCAAAGCTATATTTCCAAGCATTGGTGAGGTTGACAGGGCTGGTGTAGCCATACCACTGCCCCGCCGCATAGTTGAAGCTAAGCGTGTACTGGTTACCGACCTTCAGGCCATTGATGGTCTGGCTCAGCAAGGGGGTGACATCCTGATTGTTAAAGCCATAGGTGGTGTCGGTGACCAGAAAATTACCACCGTTCGGACTGCTGTCGGGAATTACATTCAGCCCACCATTGTGCGAACCCCAGAGGCTCATGGTTTGACCAAAATTGGTTGGCGCTGAACCTGTCGTGTCAGCGGTTCCAGGGGCCAACAGGGTCATAAGACCGGGTCCGGTCGCTGTCCAGCCAACGGCTTCTGAGGTCCCCCAAATACCAATCGTAGCAGGGCCGTTGGTGGTTTGCTCAAACCCCCCATTAGTGACCAGATTGGTCAATTGAGCGTGTGCAGACGATGCGACGAGCATCAAGGCAAAGGCTTTGGCGACAGTAATTGCGGTTTTGTGGTTGATCATGCTGTTTATCCTCTAAATATATAAAAAATAAAAAAAATTAAACGTCAAGCTT
>CAIYXP010000063.1 GCA_903930145.1 uncultured Methylococcaceae bacterium | reverse complement strand
CCGTGCCGGGCCAATGTTTGCACAGGTGCGGACAGGTTGGTGCGGCTCAATGCCGTCAAATGGCGGGCTACGCCGGAAAAGCCTTCGGTGTCCACAGGCAAAGCCACTTCCTCGTTACCGATAGGAACGAGTTCATGACCAATCACGCGATAGCCTCGGACATCAAGCAAGCTTTCCCATGCCCGCAGGAAACCAATCCGCTTAGGGTCGTCGAACAGGCCGATTTGCTCGGCAGCTTGGGTGAGGCTGGCAAAGGTCTCCCGCATGGGGTGATTTTCAGGCAGCAATAATTCCTTGCGGTGCAGAATGGGCGGATTCAGTGATTCGGCATAAGTGCGGAATCGAACCGTTTCCTTTTCCAAGTCAACCGTCCAATAACGTTTTAATACCGGAAACGCTACGTCGAAGAAGCCAGGATAGTCGAGCAAGCTTATCGCGTTGCTGTCTTGGTTAAACTTGACGACGTTAAAGTCTGCCCCGGTTTCAAGCTTAGCCAGCAATGTGGCTTGCATCACTCCCTCCGGCCACGATGAGCTTAATGCATCCAGCGCTTCAACATGGAGGTAAGTGCTTTGGGCGATGTTTTTACCAATTTGCATTTAAGATGAAGCAGGTGTTTAGATTAAATTCTCGGATTTTTGAGGGGTAATAGGATTTTTTTTGAGGGAAAAGCCTTCATTTAAGCCATTCTACTTCCTGAATAGTAAGATTCTTCAGCCAGTCGTAACCAAGTGCCCGAACGGTGACCGATAGCGACGGAGGATTGTTTTCAGATCGAAAAGCCGGTTGAAACGCCAGGCAAATGCTCCAAGCTTGCGTAGGCATAAACAACGACGCAATCTATTTGTCGGCTTACAATCAAACTGCCACTAAAACTGCCACTAAATCTATGGCAATGGAAATAAAAAAGGCTTGCATGTCTGCAAGCCTTTGTTTTTATGGTGGGCCCTCAGGGATTTGAACCCCGGACCAAGGGATTATGAGTCCCCTGCTCTAACCGCTGAGCTAAGGGCCCTTGAATGGTCAATCCATGTCAAGGAAACTGCGGAGTAGCTCCGAGCGTGATGGATGCCGCAGTTTGCGTAACGCTTTCGCCTCTATCTGGCGTATGCGCTCGCGAGTTACATCAAATTGCCTGCCCACTTCTTCCAATGTGTGGTCAGTGTTCATGTCTATGCCAAAACGCATACGCAGCACTTTAGCTTCCCGGGCCGTCAACCCAGCCAAAACCCGCTGGGTGGTTTCCCGTAAACCTGCAATCATCGCCGAATCCACTGGCGTCAAATGCTTGGAGTCTTCAATGAAGTCGCCCAAATGCGATTCTTCGTCGTCTCCTATAGGCGTTTCCATGGAAATTGGCTCCCTGGCAATTTTCATCACCTTGCGTACTTTCTCCTCGGGCATCTCCATGCGCACGGCCAATTCATCAGGCATCGGTTCCCGGCCCATTTCCTGCAACATCTGCCTAGTCAGCCGGTTCAGCTTGTTGATCGTTTCGATCATGTGAACCGGAATTCGGATGGTCCTTGCTTGGTCGGCTATCGAACGGGTGATGGCTTGGCGTATCCACCACGTGGCATAAGTCGAAAACTTGTAGCCCCGGCGATATTCAAACTTGTCCACCGCTTTCATCAATCCGATGTTGCCTTCCTGTATGAGGTCGAGGAACTGTAGACCCCTATTAGTATATTTCTTTGCGATGGAAATTACCAATCTTAGATTGGCTTCAATCATTTCTCGCTTGGCAAATCGGGCTTGTGACTCGCCCAAAGAGACGCGTCGGTGGATTTCCTTTATCTCGCCGATAGTCAGGAAGTTGCTTTTTTCAATATGGGCAAGCTGGCTCTGCGCACGTTTGATTTCGCTGGCATGGGTGGACAAACGTTCGGCATAAGGCTTGCCCGATGACAAATGACTTTCCAGCCAGGCTGGCTTGCTTTCATTGCCAATGAATGTTTTTAAAAAGTCTGGCTTGGACATTTTGGACTTGTTGACCGCCAAGTCTAGGATCAGTTTTTCCTGTTCGCGGACATTGGCGACAGTGCCGTGTAACACCCCGGAAATGTTCCTGAAGAATTGTGGTGTCTTTTTGAATTCGAGGAAACTGACCGCCAGCGAGTCGAAAGCGGCCTGTGTCTTTTCATGATGATGCCCAAATTTGTGCTGGGCCGCCACCACAGTCTTCAATTGCTTTTTAAAGACCGCCAACCTCTCCTTGACTAATTCAGGATCGGGGCCCGTTTCTGTTTCTTCAACAATGTCCGATTCGGCTGCATCGTCAATCAGCAATTGTTCGGGTTGGTTGGGGTCAGAAAAGTCGGAGATCAATTCAGAAAGGCGCAATTCCCCCGATTCCACTCGATCAAATTCTTTTACGAAACGCTCCATGGACGCGGCAAAACGGGCTAGCTCCCGCGCGGCTTGGTGGCTACCCTCCTCAATCCGTTTGGCAATGTTCAACTCACCT
>CAIYXP010000062.1 GCA_903930145.1 uncultured Methylococcaceae bacterium | reverse complement strand
TGCAGGCCCGTGTGCTGAATACAGAACATGCGGCATTTAAGCGGGTTCTGCAAAAAATTGGAACTGGAGAGTTAACTATTCCGGGATATAAAAGTCCTTTCAGTTACTGATTTTATTTCGGCATGGGATTGTTGACTTCTCGTATAGCTGGAAAGGATGCTAGAGATAGTATGTTTTTAAATGCATGATATATGCCAATTAAATTATTCGGCATCGGTAAAATTACCCAAAATAATTCTTTACTTCCTTAGTGGGTCTTGTGTATAAAATTACATCCCAAACCACTACTGGTGTTTTCGGTTTGGGCCAACGCTAAATTCAGCCTTAAAAGCTGATATATCACTAAGTAAGATAGGTTTTTTTCACGGTTGGAGGGATAGGTTTCGCACAAAACCTCTTATTACCCTTCTTTTCTTTAAGTTTTCCCAATTCACCCTATTAGGAGATCATGCTTATGAACAAAAAACTGTTGGCCGCAATGGCTTTGATGATGGGTTCCTCCACGGCCATGGCTGCATGCCCCAACATTACCTACGATACATTGACCCAAAAATTGAAAGAAGTCGTCAAAAGTACAACGGTTTTCGGTGTGCCAACCGGCGGTTCCAGTTCCAACACCAACGGCGGTTTAGACTTCGACATGTGGGCTACGGTAGTCGGAGATGACGGCACGGTGTGCCTAGTGACCAAGACCGGCACTCTTTACAATGACCAATGGCTTATTAGCCGGGTTATCTCCGCCCAAAAGGCCAACACCGCTTTGGGACTCAGCACGAACAGTTTTGCCTTGTCCACCGCCAACCTCTATTCCCCCGTCCAACCTAACGGCACTTTGTATGGGCTGCAAGCCGCCAATGCGACCGATACTAGCGCAGGATACAGCGGCAATTCCGCTAACTTCGGCACGTCTCTTGACCCGATGCGCGGTCGCAAAATCGGTGGCACGAACGTGTTTGGCGGGGGTTTGGCACTCTATAACGGCGGCAAACTAGTGGGCGGCTTGGGGGTTAGTGGTGACACTTCTTGCGCCGACCATAACGTCGCTTGGCGTCTCCGCGAGAAATTAACCGGGTTCACCTCGGCTAATGTGCCTAACGGTGTTGGCTCACCTAAAGACAATATCATCTACTTGGCCACTCCTCAACAGGTTCCCCCTTACGCGCCGACAGAACAGCCCAATGGCTTCAAGCACCCTTGGTGCAGCGATACTGCCAAAGCAATCTCGGAAAATTTTTAATCTCTGAGGGCAAGTTTAAGCGAACGCACCGTCTCCTGCCCTCCAGGCAGGGGATGGTGACAACCAGTCAACAGCATTTAAGGGGGAGAGCAAGTGAAATACCATCCCATACCCATCTCCATGCGACAAACCATACTGGCTTTAAGCTTAAGCCTGTTTGCCGGGTATGCCCACGCCTTGGCATATTATGATGCCTTTGCTGATGCTTTATTAAGCATCGACACGATCACCAATCTAAACAATCCTGGCGATAACTCGGTTCTTTCAGTAGACGGGAACGTTTACACTGAAAATCTGGGTAAAACAGAACACGGTAAAGTCGAAAGTAGCTATTATGGAGTCATCGACCTACAAAGCAGCACGGCTTCGGACCCCGGTTTGTTGAATCAAGTTTCAGATATCCACGGGAATGTTTATCCAACTATATCTGGGAGCCTAGCTGATACTGTCTACAGTTCGTTGGGTGAGTTTAATTTGCGCAATCTATCCACGACAGACACCGTGCAAATTGACTTTTCCCTAAAGTTCAATATTGAAGCCAACGCATCAATTACTCGTCCAGGCAATGAAAATGCCTATGCCGAAGCGTTTGTCAGACTGATTGACACCTTGGGGCAGGTTTATTTGGATCAAACCATTTCAGCCGATGCCAAGGGTGTTTTGGCACCGCCTCATGATGCTATGGATGATACCTTACTGTTTTCGATTACCCTGCTTCCAGACACACTCCAAACGTCTAATGAGTCGTTTAATCGGATTACCCTGAATGTTTCAGCAAGGGGTAACGCGGAATCCATACCCGAGCCATCCACCATTTTCCTGTTTGCCAGCGGACTGATTGGCATGGTGAATTGGAGTCGGCGACTTCGGCTTTCCCTGTTTTGATCTCGATTCATTTCCGGCATTGTCATTAACTGTGCCGGAAATGCCCTCTAAAGTTAGGCTACAACATCAAGTGACAACATGCCTATGTTGTCTGGGCATCGAACTGTCACGTGGGTGAATCGATGGCTTGATCTTGGCAATATTCCCTTGCAGGAATTTAGGGATGCCGCGTATGCCGCTGTTCAGAAAATCAGCCTCCAAAGAAGCATAGGCAATTTCCCTGCTTTCTCGGGCTACACCCGTCAACCAATTGAATACTAGATCAAACAAACGGTCTTGGGCGATTTCATAGGTCTGTCCCGTCGTTGTAAATACCCAATCGGAAAAACTTAAGAATCTGGCAAATGGTTCGCTACCAAGAATCAACCCCCTGCTTTGTTTAAAACGTCCACTGTTACCCACCAACTCCCAATATCGCGCGAATCGGCTTAGGCGTTGAATGGTCATGAAATCCAACCGGTCAGTGCTAAGAATGGTGTAAGGGGGATGCGGATTGAAGCGCAGTCCGAGGTTTTGCTCATGACGGGCGATGGGCGCACCACGCAAGCGCTTGAGCACACCGACCTGAATTTCTTGAGGGTTGATTCGGATTAAGCGATCAAACCCATTGGCAAAGCTGGCTAAATCCTCACCCGGCAAGCCAACGATTAAATCAGCATGGATATGGGCATTCGTATGTTCCCGCAGCCAGCGCAAATTGGCTTCGGTTTTTGCATTGTCTTGCTTGCGGCTGATTAAGCTTTGCACCAAGGGATTGAAGGTCTGGACACCAATTTCCAACTGTAAAGAACCCACCGGAAAACGGGCGAGGGCAGTTTTCAAAGGGTCGGGCAGATGATCGGGTATGACTTCAAAATGCAAAAACGTTTGTTCGTCCAAGCGTTCTAGGAAGAACTCCAAGATGCGCAAGCTGGTTTTGATATTAAGGTTGAAGGTGCGGTCCACAAATTTGAACTGCCTCGCGCCTCGGTCATAGAGGTGTTGCATTTCCGCCAAAAAGCTATCCAAGTCAAACCCCCAAGCGGTCTTGTCCAGCGAAGACAGGCAAAACTCGCATTTGAACGGGCAACCCCGCGAAGCTTCGACATAAAGCGTGCGCTTGGCAATGTCCTCATCGGTGTAATGGCGGTAGGGCAGTTTGATCTGTGCCAAGGATGGCGGTTCGGCAGATAGGATTTTGCCGGGTTTTTCACCTAGCAACAATTGTCGGCACAATGTAGGAAAGGCTAAATCCCCAGGGCCGGTGATGACATGATCCGCCAGTTCAACAATGTCCTGCCTGTCTGTTTCATGACTAACCTCAGGCCCACCTAACACAATGACAATCTCAGGGGCGACTTGTTTAAGGATCGCCACGATCTGCTGGGTATCCTCAACATTCCAAATATATACCCCAAACCCGATGATGCTCGGCTTTTCCGCCAGCAACTTTTCCGCCACATCTTGTGGGCGCAAGTTGATGATATATTCCAGTAACTTTGTTTGCGGTTCCAACTCGCCCATGTTCGCCAGCAGATAGCGCAAACCAAGCGAGGCATGGGAGTAGCGAGCATTGAGGGTGACGAGTAGGATCATGGCAAATCTTTATCCCATTCTCTCCTGCCTGACCGTTTCTATCGGCCAGCGCCAAGCCACCCAACGGCGGTATAGATGCACGGCAAAGCGGTAAGTCGGCCCGTGTCGCGGGTTAAGATTTCTTCTTCGCTCAAACGCTCCGCAATCTTGAACGCCATGCCGTTCAAATCCGGCTTCAACCCCAACAGAAAATCCTTGAAATCGGGATACGGGTTGGCACGATCCAGCATTGGCTTGGTCATCTATATATCATCCGCTAACTAGTTATGGGGAAGTAATTATCTCATGCTCCAGACCAATCTTTAATAATGCACTCAGATTTTGCCATGACTTTATTGATTATTTGTTGCCTGTCTTTTCTTTCATGTGTTTGATGTGCTTTTTCAACTAAATCAATGAGTGTTAAATGTTCATTATTATTTTTATCTAATTTAGGAAGTATTAAATGTTTAAATATATCTCCAACTTGAATTTTTATATTATGGCTTTCTATCCACTCGATCACACTTGGCGCATTAAGAAGACCGCATAAAAAATAAGCAGATTCCTTTTCATTAAATGCAGCGAAATATATTTTGTGGTCAGGCACAAATGGTCGCATGCCATAACCCGGTACTTCTGCGCTTCCAGCCACCGCTGCGTAAAATTTCGAAGACATTTCTGGCCAAACAACTTTCCATTTTTTGAAGGTGTATTCGCCAACATTGTAAACTGCATAGAAAGGTGCTCCGGGCATTTGGCGACGATATGTAGACCGATCATTTAGCAGATTATAAAATGATGAAAACCACAGTTTTGTTTTTGCCAATTCCGCTGAGTTAATTAGGTTTTCACAATCCTTATACTCTTTAGAAGTAATTCCACTGTTCGGTACAAATGTAAATAACTGAGTGGCAATTAAGTCTGGGTTTGTAAGGCGTATGTAACATGTTTCAAAATCTCCTGCACCTTTGATCAATGGATAGAGCAAATTAGATTCGACCCAAGCAGTACGGGTAGGTCCAATATCCTTTTTTCCGGCTTCTGGCCGACTCTGAATTTTCACCTGATTCCCACTAGTTTCAATTATTGGTACAAAATATACCCCATTCAAGTCAGCCGTTATTCCTTTGCGTCCACTCGTCCAATCACATACCCCAGACATCTTTTGCAACAAACCATAACGACCAACTTGTAACACAGCCCAAGGAGAACCCATTTTGCCGACGGGTACAGCTTCCTTTTCTATTATCTCGACTTGATTTAGCACGGAATTCAGGGATAGATGACTAGCGATTGTTTTAGGAAAATGCGGCTTATTAATCCACTCCCGATATGGAACAGGATACGTACCAACTGTTAATGACTTGTTAAAAACGGCAACTACCGTATGATTAGATGCATCAGCAAATGGCTTTAATTCTTTCATGTCATCCACTGACACTGGGGAAAGATATAATGAATTAGGATTGTTTGGCTCAAGTTTGAAGTTCCTAAACCCTGCCGAGGATGGGTTTTTAAAAATAGATCCAGTAATTACAAACGCTAAACGACCATCCTTTTTCAACCATTTATCTGCTGTTGTGTAAGTAATCATTGCGGAAATATCCAACTCATTTCCTCCGTGACGCTTATTTTTTGAAAAAATATCGTAATGTTCACATGTGGGTTTGGCACGTTCACGATATGCATCAGGCAGTTTTGACCAGCGCACCCAAGGTGGGTTTCCTATTATGTAATCGAAATATCCTGCTGTAGCCGACCAAAAGAAATTTCGCACAATGCGGAACCAAATGCCGTTCCAATGTTGACGATGGAGAGCAAGAATTTGATCATATGTCCTTTTGAGAGGCAATCTCCACTGCTCCAATTCAGTTGTGCTTATTATTTTAGAGTTGGTTAGCCTTATACCTACTTCTGCGAATTCCAAATTAATCTCAACACTCTCACCCATTTGCGCAAAAACTTGATCAAGCCTTATACGATCAATTGCAAGCACACCAGGTAAGTCAATATCAAGACGTGCAAATTGGCTTCCTATTTTGTAATTGACAATCTCTGATCCCTTTTCTGGAACGGCTGCCGGTGAATAAATAGCATCAGCCAGTAACACAGGGATTTCAATTTGCTGTCCAGGGGTAGCTTTAAGCAGATCAGCTATTTCCATCAGAAAATTGACTCTCGCTGTCTGTACTGCTAATGGGTTTAGATCAAAACCCCAAATTGAAGAGCAAAGATACTGCAATGTTTCTTTTGCGCACCAATTATTTAGAGTAGCCTCCTCCCGGACACATCGTAT
>CAIYXP010000061.1 GCA_903930145.1 uncultured Methylococcaceae bacterium | reverse complement strand
GTTGTGCTTGGCTCCAACCAATTGATACCTGGGGTTGAGCAAGAGCTTATCGGAACCGTCGTCGGGACGCAAAAGACATTTACGTTGGAATTCCCGAAGGAATACGGCGTGGAAAAGTTGGCTGGCAAAGCAGGCGAGTTTTCGGTCGAAGTGGTCAATGTGGAGGAAAGCGTGTTGCCGGAATTGGATGCTGAATTCATTGAGAAGTTTGGCATAGAAAGCGGTGATGTTGGGGAGTTCAAGCAAGAGATCAAAACCAGCATGGAGCGTGAAATGAAGCGGGCACTGAACGGGAAAAGCAAGGATTCGGTCATGGAAGAACTGCTGCGCCGAAACGACTCGCTCACCCTGCCCACAAGCCTGGTTAATGATGAATTGAAAAGTCTGATCAATTCCTACAAGGGGGAGTCCCAGAAGCGCAATCAGCCATTTGACGAGTCGGTCGCCCGTGCGCATTTTGAACCCTTGGCCCGACGCAGGGTCGCACTTGGGTTGCTCCTTAACCGGATTATAGAAGTCAATCAAGTGGCGGTTGATAATGGGCGAGTGCGTAACACGATTGAAGACATGGCTTTAAGTTACGAGAACCCCGAAGAGGTGGTTAGCTGGTACTATTCCAACCGTGAACAATTGATGCAAGTTCAGAATATGGTTGTCGAAGATCAGGTTGTCGATCTCATCCTAGAAAGGGCAAAGGTCACTGAGCGCAACATCGGTTTCAAGGATTTGATGCAACCGCCTTCTCCAATAGCCCAGGGATGACGCAGAATGAATAATTTACCGGGAATCACTATGAATCCAAATGAAATCCGTGCCGCAGGCGGGCTAGTGCCCATCGTCATTGAACAGTCTGCCCGGGGTGAACGGGCATTCGACATCTATTCCCGGCTGTTAAAGGAAAGGGTTATCTTTCTGGTGGGTCAGGTAGAGGATTACATGGCGAATCTGGTTATTGCCCAAATGCTGTTTTTGGAATCGGAAAACCCAGACAAGGATATTCACCTTTACATCAATTCGCCGGGTGGAGTGGTGACTTCGGGGCTTGCCATTTACGATACCATGCAATTCATCAAACCCGATGTCAGTACGCTCTGCATCGGCCAGGCAGCAAGCATGGGTGCTTTGCTGCTGGCTGGAGGAGCGTCCGGCAAGCGCTATTGTTTACCACATTCCAGGGTGATGATTCATCAGCCTTTGGGGGGGTTCCAAGGGCAAGCCAGTGATATTGACATTCATGCACGTGAAATTCTTGCGGTTCGCGAACGCCTCAACAAGATTCTTGCCAAGCATACAGGGCAACCACTTGAGAAAATTCAAGCAGATACGGATCGTGACAATTTTATGAGTGGTGATGATGCCGTCAATTATGGTCTAATCGACAAAGTCCTTGCCAATCGTCAGCCTTCTGTCGGCTAAGTTGCCAAGGTTAATGTTTTGATGTGGTTTTTGTGGCCGAATTGCAGCGGTCGGTTAATTTAGAAGAGATGGCCTGATAACCGTGCGGGACATACGATTGATCTTTGGGGGTAGCGATGAGTGACGATAAAATCGGCAAGGAAGGTAGTGGAAAGCTTCTGTATTGTTCTTTTTGCGGAAAAAGCCAGCACGAGGTTCGTAAACTGATTGCGGGTCCGGCCGTTTTCGTCTGCGATGAATGCGTGGAATTGTGTAATGACATTATTCGCGAGGAGTTGCAGGATAGCGTTTCGGGTAACTCCGATAAATTGCCAAAGCCAAAGGAAATTAAATTTGTACTGGACGAATATGTGATTGGTCAAGAGAAAGCCAAGCGCATCTTGGCGGTGGCCGTCTACAATCACTATAAGCGTTTGCGGTCGCAGGGCAGGAAGCACGAAGTTGAGCTGGCAAAGAGCAATATACTATTGATCGGCCCTACCGGTTCAGGAAAGACCCTGTTAGCGGAAACATTGGCCCGATTATTGGATGTTCCTTTTACCATTGCCGATGCCACCACCTTGACCGAAGCGGGTTATGTCGGTGAGGATGTGGAAAACATCATTCAGAAAATCCTCCAGAAATGCGATTATGACGTGGCAAAGGCCGAGTCTGGCATTGTTTACATTGACGAGATAGACAAAATTTCACGCAAATCCGACAATCCGTCAATCACCCGTGATGTCTCTGGTGAAGGTGTGCAACAGGCGCTGCTGAAGCTCATTGAAGGCACTGTGGCATCAGTGCCCCCGCAAGGTGGGCGCAAGCATCCGCAGCAGGAGTTCTTGCAAGTCAACACTGCGAACATTTTATTCATCTGTGGTGGCGCTTTCGCAGGATTGGACAAAATCATCAGCGCACGTTCGGAAAAGGGGGGCATCGGTTTTTCTGCCGAGGTCAAGAGCAAGGATGAGCGAAAAAATGTAGGCCAAATTCTGGCGGATGTAGAAGCAGAAGATTTGATCCGCTATGGTTTGATCCCTGAATTCGTAGGTCGCCTCCCGGTCGTTGCCACTCTCGAAGAATTGGATCAAGATGCGTTAGTGAAGATATTGACCGAACCGAAGAACGCACTGATCAAGCAATACAAAAAATTGTTCGAGATGGAAGGGTGCGATCTTGAAATCCGCGAAGATGCCCTCAAAACAATCTCAACGCGAGCGATGGAAAGGAAAACAGGTGCGCGGGGTCTTCGCACCATTCTTGAGCATATTTTGTTAGACACGATGTATGAATTGCCTTCCACGGATCACATTTCCAAGGTGGTCATTGATGATAAGGTAGTCAAGGGCGAGACCCAGCCCTACCTGATTTACAAAAGCGAAGAAAAACAAGTCGCTTCTGCGGATTAGCAAGTCATTGGCAAGGGTATTGCTTCTTTCCACATTTTAGTGTTCCTCATGGCAACAGATGAGGTATAGTCGTCTTGGCCTTAGTGGTTTTGTAAGGCCAAGTCGAATTTTTATACAATCGCACCCCTAGTTACTTCAAAGGTTTCCCTATGGAAAAAATATTGCCCGAAGATGATGGTCACATGGAAAAAATGGTGCCAGTACTGCCATTGCGCGATGTAGTGGTCTATCCACACATGGTCATACCGCTGTTTGTTGGGCGGGACAAATCGATCCAGGCATTGGAAAGTGCCATGAGGGAAAACAAGCAAATCATGCTGGTGGCGCAACGGGACGCTGAAAATGACGATCCTAGCTTTCAGGATTTGTACGATGTTGGGACTTTGTCCAATATCCTGCAATTGCTAAAGTTGCCAGATGGCACTGTCAAGGTTTTGGTAGAGGGTAATCAGCGCTGCAAAGTTGAAAAATACCATGTGGTGGGCAAGCATTACGTGGCCTCTGTACTGCCTTTGCATGATCGCTTGGATTTAAACGACCAAGAAATTGAGGTCTTGTCCAGGACCGCTATCAATGCCTTCGATCAGTACGTCAAATTAAACAAACGCATTCCGCCCGAGGTTCTCAATTCCTTGTCAGGGATTGATGACCCAAGCCGTCTAGCGGATACGATAGCGGCGCACATGACCATCAAAATCGAAGAAAAGCAGTCGATTTTGGAAATGTACGACATCGCCCTCCGCTTGGAAAAGTTGATGACCTTGATGGAAAACGAAGTCGACATGCTCGAAATGGAGAAGCGAATCCGCGGACGTGTCAAGCAACAGATGGAAAAGAATCAACGCGAGTACTACCTTAACGAGCAAATGAAGGCCATCCAGAAGGAATTGGGGGAAATGGAAGATGTTCCTAATGAAATTGAGGAACTTGCCCGCAAAATCGAAAAGGCTGGCATGCCCGAAGCCGCCCGCACCAAAGCCGATGCCGAATTGAACAAGTTGAAGTTGATGTCCCCGATGTCGGCGGAAGCCACCGTGGTGCGCAATTACATCGATTGGATGGTTGGCGTGCCGTGGAAACGGCGAACCAAAGTCAGTTTGGACCTGAACAAGGCCGAGGAAATTTTAGAGACGGAACACTATGGTTTGGAGAAGGTCAAGGAGCGCATACTCGAATATCTGGCTGTGCAAAACCGCGTCAAAAAGTTAAAAGGCCCCATCCTTTGCTTGGTTGGGCCACCCGGCGTGGGGAAAACCTCACTTGGGCAATCCATTGCCAAGGCGACCAACCGCAAATACGTTCGCATGGCCCTTGGGGGTGTCCGTGACGAGGCTGAAATTCGTGGCCATCGCCGCACCTACATTGGTTCCTTGCCCGGTAAGATTTTGCAAAACCTATCCAAGGTCAAATCTCGCAACCCGATGTTCATGCTAGACGAGATTGACAAGATGGCACAGGACTTTCGCGGAGACCCAGCCTCTGCTCTGCTGGAAGTGCTGGACCCAGAACAGAACCACACATTCAATGACCATTACCTGGAGGTTGATTTTGACTTGTCGGAAGTCATGTTTATTGCCACGGCAAACACCATGAATATCCCCGCGCCGTTGCTGGACCGCATGGAAGTGATACGCATCGCCGGTTACACCGAAATAGAAAAGATCAACATTGCATTGCGTTACCTAATCCCCAAGCAAATCAAAAACAATGGTTTGAAAGAGGGCGAGATAGACGTTACCGAGTCGGCAGTGCGTGGTATCATTCGATACTACACCCGGGAGGCGGGTGTGCGTAATTTGGAGCGGGATATTGCCAAGATTTGCCGCAAAGTCGTCAAGGGGCTGGTCCTGAAGCCGTCAAATGACTTGGTCACAGTGAATGAGGAAAATCTTGACCAGTATCTAGGCGTACAGCGTTTTCGCTACGGCAGGGCCGAGGAAAACGATGAAATCGGCCAGGTCACGGGGTTGGCATGGACTGAAGTGGGTGGGGAGTTGCTTACCATCGAGGCAGCCATCATGACCGGGACTGGCAAGCAAACCTTCACCGGCAAACTTGGCGAAGTGATGCAGGAGTCGATCCATACCGCGATGACGGTGGCCCGAAGCCGTTCGGATGTTCTAGGGATTGAACCGTCCTTCTACCAGAAGAATGATGTTCATATCCATGTGCCTGAGGGGGCGACGCCTAAAGACGGCCCCAGTGCGGGTATCGGGATGTGTACGGCATTGGTTTCGGCGTTGACCAAGATTCCCGTGCATTCGAATGTCGCCATGACGGGGGAAATCACATTGCGCGGCGAAGTGCTTCCCATTGGCGGGCTGAAGGAAAAGCTGCTCGCCGCTCACCGGGGCGGGATAGACACTGTGCTGATTCCAAAGGAAAACGAAAAAGACTTGACGGAAATCCCCGGCAACATCAAAGACGATCTCAAAATCATCAGTGTGCGCTGGATAGATGAAGTGTTGGCGGTAGCCTTGCAGAGAATGCCTGAACCACTACCAAAAATTCCAGCCGCAGTGGATGCGGAGTGTCCGGCCAAGCAAGCTGCGGCGAATGTGATTACGGCTCATTGAGCGGTTGTGCAGAGAGGCGTTGCATTTAGAAACCCGCCCTTTTTGAGTGCGGGTCGATAAATTATGAGGAAAGCCCATTAACTGGCTAGGAATATCTTTCCCTTGCGCCTTGACAGTGGTTTTGTTCTACTGCTAAATTGGCTCGCACAAAGTTTCTAGCGTGTCTTTAACACGGGGCTGTGCGGGAATTTGATGGAATACAACTTAAAACTAATTTTCAACGATAGACAGGGGGGAGTGAATGAACAAATCGGAACTTATCGAAGCCATTGCTGAATCAGCCGACCTGACCAAGGCAGACGCTGGGCGAGCGTTGGATGCCACGATTGAAGCTATAACAGATGCCTTAAAAAAGGGCGAGTCAGTGTCCTTGGTGGGGTTTGGTTCTTTCGGTGTGAAGGAGAGGGCCGAAAGGCAAGGACGGAACCCACAGACTGGCGAAGTCATTACGATCAAATCTGCAAAAATTCCTTCATTTAAGGCTGGCAAAGCACTTAAAGATGCTTTATAATAGCCGGATTAGTTGATGGAAACGGGTGCTTAGCTCAGCTGGGAGAGCATCGCCCTTACAAGGCGAGGGTCGTAGGTTCGATCCCTACAGCACCCACCACTAAAAAAATTGGAGCGGTAGTTCAGTTGGTCAGAATACCGGCCTGTCACGCCGGGGGTCGCGGGTTCGAGCCCCGTCCGCTCCGCCAAATCGACACGAAAACCCCGGACATTATCGGTCACGGGGTTTTTTGTGGGCGAAAGAAAATTCAATGTTATTGAAACTCAAACATAAGGTTCTGGCATATGTTGCAAGCGATTAGAGACAAAGCACATGGTATTTTTGCCTGGGTCATGTTACTTTTCGTAGGCGTTCCATTTGGCTTGTGGGGTATCAACAATTATTTTGACGGTGGCAAGGAAAAGCCCGTCGCTGTAGTTGGAGACCATGACATTTTTGAAAGAGAAGTCAACCGAGCCTACGAGGGACTTGTTTCCCGGATGGGTTCTTCGGATTACGACGAAAAGCAGCTTCGGCACGAGGCGCTTGAGCAAGTTATCAACATTGAGCTAATCACCCAGTCCGCCCATCGCGAAGGCTTGACGGTGAGCGATGATGAAATTCGTAGTTACGTACAAACCCAGCCATTTTTTCAGACGGATGGCAAGTTTGACAAAGACCGCCTAAAGAACGTACTTTCCTCGCAAGGCATGACACCTCAGCAATTCACTTCGCAGGTGGCGAGCCAACTGCTGAGTGAGCAGTTTGTGCGTGGCGTGACAGACACCGCCATTGTGACCAAACGTCAGCTTGACAACTTCTACCGATTTCGAAACCAAGAGCGCTTGGTTGAATACCTGACCGTTCCGTTGAAAAAGGCCGACAAGGAAATCACCGACCAAGAAATTGAAGCATTCTATCAGGCCAATAAGAGTCAGTATCAAAATCCCGAAAAGGTTTCGGTGGAATACATCAGCCTAAGCATCGATGATGTTTCCGGCGATTTCAAACCCAGCGATGATGATCTCAAGGTGCTTTATGAAGAACAGAAAGCTCAATTTGGCAGTCCTGAGCAACGCAAAGTCAGCCATATACTGATTACTGCGGGCGACACTGGCAACGAAGCAGAAGTCAAAGCGGCCTTGACCAAGGCTGAGGGTTTGCGTGAACGCCTGAATAAAGGGGAAGATTTTGCCAAGCTTGCCAAGGAAAACTCAGATGATAAAGATTCGCCGTTGAAAAATGGTGAAGTCGTCTTATACACCAAGGAAACCATACACCCCGAACTTGCCAACACCGCATTTGCCCTTGCCAAGGGGGAAGTCTCCCAACCCGTGAAAACCAGTTTTGGGTACGACTTGGTGAAAGTAATAGACATAGTTCCGGCGACTACGAAACCGTTTGAAGAAGTTCGCGCCGAATTGGAGAAAAGTTATCGGCGAAACGCGGCGGAAAATAAGTTTTACGAGGCCAAGCAGAAACTCGATGAAATGAGCTTCGAGCATAATGATGGATTGGAGCCTTTAGCTAAGAACCTAGGGATTAAAATTGCCCAAACTGGTTTGTTCACGCGGGATGCGGGTGAAGGCATCGTCACCGAGCCATCGCTGAGAGCGGCTGCTTTCGCTACGGATGTGCTTGAAGGCAAGAACAGTCCGGCTTTGGAGGTTGGCAGCGACAAGGTCTATGTGTTTCATTTGAAGGAACATCAACCCACCTCGGATAAGCCTCTTGCCGAAGTTAAAGCCCAAATCGTCGCCAAACTGCAAAGCAAGCAAGCCGAGGACGGGGCTAAGAAGCTGGCGGAACAGTTGATTGCAGATGTCAAGCAGGGTAAATCCCTTGCCGATGCCGCCAAGTCCATAGGCGTGAATGTCAACAAAGCCACGGTGAAGCTCGCCGGCAAAACTGACGTTCCACCCGCTTTGATGAAGGCAGTGAACAAAGCGCCCCGCCCACGCGGTGGCAAGCCGAGCCCATTGCTGGCTTCCATGGAAAATGGTGAGCAAGTGGTATTCGTCTTAACCGAAGTCAAAGACGGATCGGCTGCCTCGGTTGATCCAAAAGAATTGGAAATGGCTAAAGACTATTTAAGCAAAAATGCC
The DNA here is from genome assembly GCA_903930145.1 of uncultured Methylococcaceae bacterium. Taxonomy (GTDB): domain Bacteria; phylum Pseudomonadota; class Gammaproteobacteria; order Methylococcales; family Methylococcaceae; genus Methylumidiphilus. Next base: position 6,741 of record CAIYXP010000061.1, on the reverse strand, counting down.
GGACAGGCTGAATTCAACGCCTACTTGGATTATCTGCGCGATCAAATGGGAGTCAAAATCACGGAACAAGCCAACTAGTCGTTTTCTCCCTAGGCCGTTTCAATCATGAAGTTGTCATGCTTTTTGATGGGCGTTTTGATGGCTTGGGGTGTGGCTAAGGCAGACGAGCTTGCCGATACGCTGGAACGGGTAAAACCAAGCATTGTTGGCATTGGGACTTATCAAAAAACGCGCACTCCGCAGGTTGAATTCAGGGGTACGGGGTTTGTCGTCGGCGACGGCCTTCATGTTTTGACTAACTTGCATGTGCTGCCTACCGTGCTGGATCAAAAGAAACTGGAGGTTTTGGCGGTTTTTACAAGAGAGGGGGGCAAGGAAACTCTCCGTCCCGCCGAGGTGGTCGACAATGACGGGCAGCATGATCTTGCCGTGCTGAAAATAGCCGGCAACCCCATGCCTAGCTTGAACATGGGCAATTCAGACAAGGTACGGGAAGGCGAGTCGTATGCATTCACCGGCTATCCCATTGGGGTGGTGTTGGGGCTGCACCCTGCCACTCACCGGGCCACCATCTCCGCCATCACCCCTTCGGCGATTCCGCTGCAACGGGCAGGCCAATTAAACCCGGCTGTCATCGAGCGTCTTCAAGACCCCTACAATATATTCCAGCTTGATGCGACGGCCTATCCCGGCAATAGCGGCAGTCCGCTCTACAGCCCTGCCACTGGAAGTGTCATCGGCATCATCAACAAGGTATTCGTCCAAGAAACCAAGGAGTCGGTGCTGTCCAAGCCTAGCGGAATTACTTATGCCATACCGATTCGCTATGCGGATAATCTATTGAAAAAGGCCCTGCGAAAAGGTGAATGACGATGAGGTTTACTCCTCTTTCGTATTGACTTCCCTCGCCATGGGTTCTTCCGCCTCAGCCTCCTGAGCATCATTATCTTCATTGGCATTATTTTGTTGATCTGTTTGCCTGACAGCTTTTGCAAGGGCAATTTTACGGGCTTTGGATTGGGTTTCCTCGTCAACCGGGCTGTTGCAATTGGACAATGACAAAGCCATCAACAAAGGGAAAACAATGGATTTTAAAGTGTTCACAGGTGTCCTCCATAGTGGACATTCAGTTAGCAAAAATTATTAGATTCTTGTCGTTCTTTTTTGGCAATTAAAACACAAATGAACAGTGCCATACTATGGTTTCGTCGTGATTTGCGGCTCACGGACAACCCTGCTTTGCTTAAAGCGATGGAAACGGCAGAGCGGATAGTGCCTTTGTTCATCCTCTCGCCGGAAGAAGATGGTCCTTGGGCGATGGGGTCCGCAAGCCGCTGGTGGCTTCACCACAGCCTCAAGGCTTTGGACGATTCTTTGCGCCGCCTAGGTTCACGCTTGCTGATTCGCCAGGGTGACAGTGCGGCGGTGTTGCGTCAGATCATCCATGAAACCGGTTCCAATCAAGTGTACTGGAATCGTTTGTACGAACCGGCAGCCATTGCCCGCGACAAGGCCATCAAGCACAGCTTGCGGGAAAATGGGTTGACGGTCGAAAGTTTCAACAGCGCGTTGCTTAAAGAACCTTGGGAAGTCACGCGCAGCAAGGGCGAGCCATACAAAGTTTTCACGCCCTATTGGAAAGCACTGCAAAACCAATGGCCGAACGATTCGATTTTACCCGCCCCAACTCCCAATGCTGTTGAATTAAGCAAACCAATTCCCTCCCTTCAAGGGGGCAAGACAGTTGAATTAAGCCGTTCGCTACCCGATCCCCGAGCGAAGTCGAGGGCAGAAGTCGATGCCAACAAGCTGGCTTCGACCCCGCTCAGCCAGCGAGAAATCGTTCATTCGACAACATTCCCCCCCCTCCCCACACAAATTGAAGGCATCGCCTTGGAGAGTCTTGGCTTGTTGCCCAAGATTGCCTGGGATGGCGGGATGCGAGAATTTTGGCAACCGGGCGAGGAAGGGGCTTTGTCGCGCTTGGATGAGTTTGTCGACTCAGCCATGGCCGGGTATTTGACGGAACGCGACAGGCCGGATCATTCCGGTACTTCACGGCTTGCGCCCCATCTCCATTTCGGCGAAATTGGGCCGCGCCAGATAGCATGTACCATAAGAAACCGACATGAAAAAGTTGGTGGGCAAGCCGGGGCTGACAGCTATCTCCGGGAATTGGGCTGGCGGGAGTTCGCCCATCATCTGCTTTACCATTTCCCCGCAACCACTGAAAAACCCATGGATAGCCGCTTCGAGCATTTCCCTTGGAATCAACCGGACGCCAATAAACTCAGTGCCTGGCAACAAGGCAAGACAGGCATCCCCTTGGTTGATGCGGGTATGCGCGAGTTGTGGCACACCGGCTGGATGCACAACCGGGTGCGCATGGTGGTGGCCTCGTTTCTGGTCAAGAACCTACGCTTCCACTGGCTGGAAGGGGCGCGTTGGTTTTGGGACACCTTGGTGGATGCGGATTTGGCGAATAACACCTTGGGCTGGCAATGGGTGGCCGGTTGCGGAGCCGATGCTGCGCCGTATTTTCGCATTTTTAACCCTATCTTGCAGGGGGAACGCTTCGACCCGCAAGGGGATTATGTACGCGAATGGGTTCCTGAACTCTCCAAAATGCCAGCCCGTTTCATCCATCAGCCTTGGCTTGCACCCGCAGCTATCTTGCAATCTAGCGGTGTCAGTTTGGGTGTCAATTATCCATTGCCTATCGTAGACCTGAAAACCAGCCGGGAGCAGGCATTGGACGCTTTTAAGCAATTGGGTAAGCGAAATAGCATAACTCCAAAATAAGAATTGCTGCTTTGCCACTCCAAGCCTGATTTTAGATCGTTCAAGCGCTAGCTTCTCTAAGGTTTCCAGCAAGTTTTCCGAGAATCCCACCAAATTCGCCAAGGCTTCAGCCAAACTCGTCAAGGCTTCCACCAAGCCTGCCGACACTTCCACCAAACCCGTCAGGGCTTCCACCAAGCTTGCCGACACTTCCACCAAACCTGCCAAGGCTTCCACCAAACCCGCCAAGGTTTCAGCCAAGTTTGCCGACAGTTGCACCAGGTTTGTCAGAAGTCCCGCTAAAACCGCCGACCGTTGCACCACGTCAGCCGGGAGTCCCGCCAATCTGTAGTCCTTATGCAGCCAGTCCCGAGCGAAGTCGAAGGGCGAAGCGGAATACGGGTTTCCTCGCCACAACCAACCCGGATTACGCCGCCGAGCGGCTCCATCCGGGCTACAAGTTTTTGCCTTATGTTGGTTTTGTTGTAATATTACCCGGTGTTTTAAAACGGACTTCTGTGAGACTGATTTATGCCAGCCGCAACCCCTGCCCATCCACCCGTGCATCTCAAGGTTTTCATCGGCTCCCCCGGCGATGTCAATGACGAGCGCCAATTGGCGTTGAAGCTGCTGAACCAAATGCCCTACGACCCACTGTTGAACGGTCAAGTTAACTTTGATGTCGTGATGTGGGACCATCGCCAAGGAGGTGCCACATTTTTTGCTGGTATATCCGCGCAAGACTCCGTCTCCCGCAGTCTGGGCAAGCCAGCCGATTGCGATATTGTCGTGATTTGCCTCTGGGCGAAACTCGGTACGCCAATTAAACAACCCGATTACCTTAAATGTGACGGTGGCTATTACACTGGCACCGAATGGGAGTATTGCAACGCAATACAAGCGTTCAAGGATTCTGGAAATCAACAGCCTGCCGTGTTGCTCTATCAGCGGACTGACAAACCCAAATTTGAAATGTCCTTAGATGATTGGGATACCATTGTTAAAACGAAAGCACAGTTAGAGCAAGTAGAGGGTTTCCTGCAATCTTGCCTCGAACTTGACGGCTCCATCCCCAATCAATACCAAGGGCCGACGGGTTTTGAGGAAGCCTTGGAACGTGACTTAAAAAGAATCGTCCGTCAGCGTCTGGACGAGCTTGCTATCCAACAATCCCTCGCGGCAAGGGAACCTGAAACATCGGAGCAAGCGGTAGCGGCTTCCAAAATACCTTACTCGGTTCCGCAACCGGCGGCAGAACCCTACTGGAAAGGCTCGCCATTCCCCGGTTTGCGTCCGTTCACGAATAAAGATGCGCCGATTTTCTTCGGGCGGGGCAGGGAGACCGACGACTTGCTGGATCGTCTGCGCGACCCGGCGCAAGGCTTTATTGCCGTAGTCGGTGCGTCCGGGTCCGGCAAGTCCTCGCTTGTATGGGCGGGTTTGATTCCCCGGCTGATGGCGGGAGCCTTGGAGGGCAGCGAAAACTGGCCTTGGGTGCGCTTCACGCCGGGGGAATTGAGCGACAACCCGTTCACCGCCTTGTTCAACTGCTGGAAAACGGTTTTGGAAAGCCAAGGCTTATCGGTGCGGGACACTGCCGAAACTTTGCAGCAACACCCAGAAGATTTAACTGGCTTGATGGGGCTGGCTTTTCCTGAACTAGCCATTCACGACAAAGCCGGTGGTTTATCCTCAGAAGTAGGCCGGAATAAGCCCGTCCCGGCGGGCGTTTCCGGCGACATAACGGGCCAAATGCCGGAAACGGTCGCTGAACGACCTTATTCCGGCCTACATCTCCCCTCTCCCGCTTGCGGGAGAGGGGTTGGGGGAGAGGGTGTATGGCTTAATCCAACCGCATTGACCGCTGACAAGGGCAAACCCCCGCCCCAATGCCTGATCTTCATCGACCAATTCGAAGAACTATTCACCGTGGTTGCCGCCCACTACCGCACCGCCTTTGTCCGCTTTCTGCTGGCGGCTTCCGCGTCAGGCGCTCAGGAAGCCGAATCAAAACCTAGATTGCGCATCGTGGTCAGTGTCCGTGCGGATTTCTATGCGCAATGCGTGGAACAAGGCTTGGCGGAGCTATTGCGCACGGGTTCTTACCCCTTGGCAGCACCGGGTCGGGGGGCTTTGTATCAAATGGTCACGCGGCCTGCCGCCTTGGGCGGTTTGGCATTTGAAAACGGCTTGGATGAAGCCCTGCTCGACGATACCGGCGACGAACCCGGTGCATTGCCTTTGCTGGCCTTCGCTTTGGAACAACTCTACCAAGCGAAGACGGTGGAGGGACTGCTGACCCATGCCGCTTACCAAGCTTTCGGCAAGGTGCAAGGGGCCATTGGGCAGCGGGCGGATGCGGTGTTTGCCCGCTTGCCCGCCGAGGTGCAAGCCCGCTTCACCGAGGTGTTCCGCGAATTGGTCGAAGTGGACGAGCGCGGTGTGCCGACCCGCCGCCGTGCCAAATTGTCAGAGGTGTCCCATTCACCGCAGTCGCAACAATTGATCGACGCCCTAACCAAGGCGCGATTGCTAGTTGGCGATACGGAAGCAGAAGTAGGCCGGAATAAGCCCGCCTTGGCGGGCGTTTCCGGCAAACCGACGGGCCAAATGCCGGAAACGGTCGCTGGACGACCTTATTCCGGCCTACATAAGGACACCAACAATCTGACCTCCACTATCGAAGTCGCCCACGAAGCCCTGTTCCGCAGTTGGGGCAAGCTGGCCGATTGGGTCACCCAAACCGCCGACGACCATAGACTTAGGCGGCAAATCAGCCAACTGGCGGCCTATTGGGAAGCCCACGGGCGCAAAGACGAACACCGCTGGCCCGACGAGCGGGTGGTGGAAGCCAAGGAAATGCTCGAACATTTAGGTCTGACGCTGGCGCAATTCGACGAGCGCGAACAAAGCTTTCTTGGGCCGTTGGACGCGGATTCGATGTTGCAGGAAATCCAGCTACCCATCGCTCATGAACGCCGCGCCATGATCGGGGTGCGCTTGGATCGCTTGGGCGATACCCGTAAAGGCGTGGGCTTGCGGGCAGACGGCTTGCCAGACCTTGATTGGGTGGAAATCCCCGGCGGTGAAGTGACCATCGCCATCCGCGCCAGAGCCAATGCCCCGGATGCTGAAGTGGTGAAAACCATTACCCGCACGGTGGAACCGTTTGACATCGCCCGTTACCCGGTCACCGTCGCCCAGTTTCAAGCCTTCCAGCGCGAATGCCACGACGGCAAGCGTTGGCATCTGCCCAAGGGCGCACCGTTCAACTTGCCGGAGTCTTATCCGGTTTCCAAACCGCGAGCGCGCTTTGGCAATCATCCGATGGATATGGTCTGCTGGTATGATGCGGTCAGCTTCTGCCATTGGCTCAGTGTACGTTTGGGGGTTCAAATCCGCTTACCCACCGAGTTTGAATGGCAGTGCGCGGCGATGGGTTCCAATCCAGTGGTAGCTTCTCATGCCGAAGAGCAAAGCTTAAGTTGGTGGCGAAAACGGCTGAAACCGCAACCCGACAAGTTGCAAGGTTCGCCGCCGCCACTCACCCGCTACCCGTGGGGGGAAGACGATTGGAACCCCGCCGAGGAACCATGGCGGGCCAATAGCTTTGAGAGTGAATTGGGCCGTTCGACTGCCGTGGGCTTGTATCCTGCCGGGGTGTCGGCTGCGGGGGTCTGTGATTTGGCGGGGACAGTTTGGGAATGGTGTCAAAATACCTACGACGACCCGGATGAGGTGACGGCATCGACGACTGGCGCGGCCCGTGTGGTTCGCGGCGGGTCTTGGTTCAACTACGCGTGGAGCTGCCGTTCTGCGTTCCGTATCAGCTTCCAGCCCGACTACCAGAGCAACAACTTTGGCTTCCGTTGCGCCCGAGTTCAGTCGTGAGTCCAGCCAGCAGGCAAGGAACGCAGGCCGGGGCAAGGCAGACGCGAAGCGGAGCGAGCTAGTCTGCCT
>CAIYXP010000060.1 GCA_903930145.1 uncultured Methylococcaceae bacterium | reverse complement strand
GCTCATCAACGACATCTTGGATTATTCCAAGATCGAGGCCGGGTATCTTTCCTTCGAGAAGGCGGCATTTAGGCTGGAAGATGTGTTTTGCGATACGGTCAAGCTGTTTGCCAGCAAGCTTGAACAGAAAGCGTTGAAGCTGACCAAAGAAATAGGCCACGATATACCGGAACTCTTAGTTGGGGATCGTTTGCGACTCGGCCAAGTCATCAGCAATCTGCTCGGCAACGCCATCAAATTCACTCAGCAAGGCGAAATCCGCCTGACGGTGGACCGCTTGCCCAATCAGGATAATCAACCCGACGAGGTTACTTTGTGCTTTACGGTCAGCGACACCGGCATCGGCATCAACCCCGAATACACGGGGCAACTGTTCACCCCCTTCACCCAGGCGGACACCTCAATCAGCCGCCAGTATGGCGGCACGGGCTTGGGGCTTTCCATCGCCAAACGGCTGGTCGAACTGATGGGCGGCGAATTATCCGTTGCCAGCACACCAGGACTGGGCACCACCTTTACGTTTACGGCGAACTTTGGCCTGGTCAGGCAGACCGGGGAAGGTGGCAATGTCACTCGCGTAGCCATGACATCAAAGGGCGATCAACACTATGCCCATCTGACTGCTCCCATCCAAGGCGCGGAAATTCTGCTCGTCGAAGATGAAGCAACGAACCAAGTCGTCGCCAAGCATTTTCTGGAAAACATGAGGCTAAACGTTACTTTGGCAGAAAACGGGTTTGAGTCCGTCAATTGGGTGAAAAGCAAGCGCTTTGATGCCGTGTTGATGGATTTGCAGATGCCGGTCATGGGAGGCATTGAGGCAACCCGCCTTATCAGGGGATTGCCGACGGGTGTCGATTTGCCTATCATTGCATTGACGGCTTCTGCCATGGAAGGCGACGAGCAGGCTTGCTTGGATATGGGCATGACCGCTTACCTAACCAAACCCATAGACCCGGAAGCATTGGCCTCATGTTTGCTCGAATGGGTAGAACACCGTCATTCGATTGACGGGGCAGCCATGCCAGAATACACGGATGCCATTCCACCCGCCCTCATTGCAGAGGCAGATTGGGAGCAACTAGCACCCCTATTGAAAGAACTCAAACGATTGCTAGGGCAAAAAATGTTCAAAGCCAAGCAGATTGCAGCCCAAATCGAAACTTTGCTGACGGGAACAAACTATTCCGATGAATTTGATAGGATAGGCGACCTGATCCGGCTAATGCGGTTTAAGGATGCTGCGGAAGCATTGGAGATTTTTGAAAACAAAATACTTAAGACCTGATGTTACGCAAGGATGTGAAAACGGAGCGTCAAAGCTTGCTTTGACAGGCGAAGCAAGCTTCGCTTATTCAAACTCATATCAAAGCAATCTTTGACGCTCCAATACTAGGCTTTAAGACTCAAAAACAGAATCTCGAACATGAAAACAATCGAAAAACCAAGCATATTGATTATTGACGACATCATCGACAATTTGATGACCTTAGGGGGAGTTTTAGAGGACGAATATGATGTCCAATTTGCCTCATCTGGCCGCGAAGGCTTGGAACTGGTCCGCCAGCAAGCTCCAGACCTGATCCTGCTGGATGTGATGATGCCGGGAATGGATGGCTATGAAGTGTTTGCCGAACTGTCGGCCGACCCAAAAACCATGGGAATCCCGGTGATCTTCGTCACCGCTTTCAACGATACGAAGAATGAAACCCGTGCGCTCGTAGCGGGTGCGGTGGATTTTATTCACAAGCCCATCAATTCCCCGGTGGTGCTTTCCCGCGTGAAAACACACCTCATGTTGAGGCAACGCGAGCTTGAACTCCAACGCATGAACGAGGTACTCGAAAACCGAGTCCGACAGCGCACCGCCGAACTTGAAGAACGAACCCTCCAAGTTGAAGCCCTGAACATTGCCTTGGAAGAACGCGCCCAGCAAGCAGAAACCGCCAACCTTGCCAAGCGGCAATTTCTCGGCAAAATAAACCATGAATTGCGGACCCCGTTGAACGGCATCATCGGTTACACCGAGTTGCTGCAACGAAAAGTCACTGATCCGGCACACTTGCAGAAGCTCGAAGGCATCGGCAAATCCGCCAACAATCTAGCATCCGTCATCAATGAAATCTTGAATTTCACCGACATCGACTCTGGCAAGTTGAACCTTGTGACAGTCGATTTTGATCTAAACGATGTCATCCAGCAGGTTAGCGACATGATTGCGCCTAGGGCCATTGCACAAAAACTGGCCTTCACGGTCGAGGTCGATTCAGCCATTCCAACCGTCTTGTCGGGCGACCCCGGCAAATTGGGGCAAGTCCTCATCAACCTAGTGGGCAATGCCGTCAAATTCACCCCTCAAGGCAGTGTCAATCTGCGGGCAAGTTTGACCGGTGCAGACGAAGATGGCAATGTGAAAATCCGCTTTGACGTTCGAGACACTGGCATAGGCATTGAACCGTCTAAACTCAACACCCTATTCGAACCCTTCGAGCAGTCCGACAACACGCTGACCCGACCCTTTGGCGGCATTGGCCTGGGGCTGTCCATCAACCGGAAGCTGGTCGAAATGATGGGCGGTGAGACGGGGGTGGAAAGCGAACTCGGCAAAGGCAGCACCTTCTGGGCCACATTCAAACTGAAGCGGGGCAAGCTGCAACAACCGGCAAAGCCAACCGAATTGCCAGCACTGGAAGCGATCAGGAAGCACTATGCTTCAGCCAGACTATTGCTGGTGGAGGACGATTCCATCATTCAGGAAATCCACAACGAGTTGCTCATTGAGGCTGGCTTGAATGTGGACATGGCAAACGACGGCAAGGAAGCCGTCGCCATGGCGGCGCTACAGCCTTACGACCTTATCTTAATGGGCGTGCAAATGCCCTTCATGAATGGGCTGGATGCCACACAAGCCATTCGCAAAATTCCGGGCAGGGAAAGCACTCCCATCATAGCCGTTTCGGGCAACGACTATGATGAGGATAAGCAGCGTTGCTTGGATGCGGGCATGAATGCTTTCCTTGCCAAACCGGTACAACCTGAAATACTCTACGGGGCATTGCTCAACTGGTTGGGCAAGGCAAAGCGGGAGCGTCAAAGCTTGCTTTGACAGGCGATGCAAACTTCGCGTTTTATACTTTTTTGGTCAAAGCAAGCTTTGACGCTCAAACCAATAGGCCAAGAAACCCGTCAAATGGATTAGGCATAACGTGGAGTCAAGCCTTGGAAAATATTAAAAGATACAAGATAACTTCATCAATCAACCCACTCAACTTATGTGCTTGGCATCAGTGTCCGAACCATGACCAATGCCTTCAGCTTGGCCTTGCCAATCCGAATCGGCTTGGGGATCTATCACAACTAAAAAGAGACCCATTCGGGATTGGAAAATTACGGGAGCTGGTTAGGCAATCCGAACATGGTGGTCACATATCACTGCTGAGCGATGATCAAGTGGTCGAGAAATTCTCGCATTTGCTGCACACTCGGCGTTGGCGGATTTGCCCACATGTCGAAATCAGAAAACGGATACCCGCGCCTAGCAGAGTGCAAGCCGACCCTGAACCACCCCGCGTCATTCAACGTCAGCGGGAGCCGGTTCCCATCATCGATGAACCGGAAACCTCACAGTTCACTGGCAACCACGATCCGAGTGCACAAGCCTTGGCGCTGATTGACGCATCGGCAGCGGGTTTGCCCTTCTGTGCGGAGTGCGAGAAACTGCGCCTAAAGAATGCCGCATTGGCTCAACAGGCGGACCACTGACATGGCCTGCCCGAACCGCGACCGCGTGTTGGAAGCCCTATTTCCCGTTGGCAAGCCTGCCAATACCAGTATTTGGGCCATATTGGACGGAGCCCGCGACCAACGCATTTTCTATATGCTAAGGGACTCCGGCCTAGATTATCTGTGCTTGTACAGCGGCTATTTGCCACGGGAATTGCAGTTGGCCGCGCCCTATATGGTGGAATTGATTGCTGACCATGAGTTCACGCGCAGATTGATCGACCAAGCTTGGGGCAATAGCTGGGGGATTTTTGTCAGCACTCAAAACGCTCCCAATCTCCGCCCCCATTTGCGGAAGTTTTTGCGGGTGCGCAACGAACAAGGCCAATATCTATTATTCCGTTACTACGATCCTAGGGTTTTGCGGGAATATTTGCCGACTTGCTTGCCAGATGAGTTAAAGCAAATGTTTGGGTCCATAGAATGCATTTGGATGGAAGGCCACAACCCTGTGACATTGATCGAATTTCAGATGAACCAAAACCAATTGAATACTCGACAAATTCCCCTGAGCCTACAACAAACTAGCTCACCCGATGAGGAAGAAGGAATGGATTCATGACGTTTGGATTTCTTGTGCCATAGGGTGAGCCGAGTGTCCATGCAATGTGAACTTAGGCATGATGATCAGGGTTTGATGCAACAGTTTTTGGCTGGTATCGAAGCTCAGTTGCCGCCCCCCACCCATTACCCGCAATGGCTGCACGGCAAAGCATTGACAAGGTTTCGGGATAAGCTTTCCAGCATTGACAACACCCAAGACCTTGCGTTTGAATTTGCATCCCTCGCCGGTTCTTTTCACTATTGGCCTCTTGCCATCCGGTTTCTTAAAGTCTCACTGGACCAAGCTGGGCAATGCAGTTCGACCCATTACAACCTCGCCATCGCGCATTGGCAATTGGCCGCTCATCAGCAAGCCGTCTGGCATTTATCGCAAGCGGTGGCGCTTGCCCCCGGCAACCCAAGGTTTCAACAAAAGCTCAAAAAGCTACAAGCTTGGTTTACCCACTGTTCAACCGTTCTAGGTGACGAAATTTACCGCCCATTGTCGTGGAGAAGCGAGTACGCACTTTATTCGACATTGCTTGGCGACCACCACGCCGTCGCGTTGCATAGACAGCAATCCAATCCAGATATTGCCCGTTTTGTGCGGGTGGATCAATTAAACTCGGTAGCGGAGGCGCGGCAATGGATCAAACGGCAAAACAGCAATCCCAATAAAACCACTCTCGTGATTTTGCACCCAAGTTTTGGTTTAATCGGGCTGGTCGCCTTGGAATGTGCTGGCAATGCAGCCTTGTTTTATTATTGGATTGGGGTGGAATTTCAAAATCAAGGATTTGGCCAGCAAGCCCTTGAGTTACTGTGTTGCTTTGCCAAACTGAAAGGGGTTTCGCATTTGTTCAGCTCGGTTTACGATATGAATCAAAGCTCATTGCGGGTGTTGCGCAAAGCGGGATTTCAGCCGCTGCCCTATCGTTGCGGATTGGAGGATACGCCCTATGGTTACTTTCACCTACCATTAAACCCAAGCCACCTACCGGAGTCGGAGTCTCATGCTTTGGCAATATTACAGCGGTTGCTGGATTTTATCCATGCCACCAATTGATCGTGTATCCTTCATTCAAGTTATTCTCGAATCAGGCTTGCAGTCATGCTAACCATCCGTAACGCTCAGATGAAGGTGCTTAGCGCACAACAACGCCAGAAATTCGTGGATGCCATGTGTGAATTCCTGCGCCTTCAGTTCAAGCAGGAACTGGAAGGCATCAGCCAAACCAGTTTGGAAGGAAAGGTGTCTGCCGCCTTGAACAATGCCAGCCGCTATGGTTTGCGTTCACACCGTGATTGTTGCCGCTACCTTAATTTGGCTGTCACTTATGGGTGGGAATTCGAGCAGCTTCCTGAGAATGCATGGATGCTAGAATACCTGACCGACCCAAACGCCGGTAATCCCAGTCAGCGTTTGCAACGCCTTATATGCCAATGTATTTACAAAATGGAAGTGGAGGAAAATAATCGGCAAATGCATGAAGCATTTGGCACTATTGAAAACCTCGATGCAGACGAGGAAGAACAATATGATGAACTGGAAGAGGATGAACTATTGATAGCCAAAGACTGGGATAAACCGTTTGACCTAGGCCAAAACCCATGACTTCAACACCCGCCGAAAACCTCAAAGCAGCCGACCAAGCCGCGCAAAGCCATAGCAGCCAACTCGGTGTAGGTGACACTGCCGCGCCCTGTCCGCTCAAACAACGTCATGCTTTGGAGGCGAGGGTCATCGGCGAAGATGACAAACCCTTGGCAGACATTGGGGTTGAGTTGAGGAAAAGTGCTACGGAAAAACTGCGAGCCAAAACCGATGCCAATGGGGCTGTGCGTTACGACGGATTGCAAGCGGGCGGTTATCAACTCAGCCTGTACGAATTGGATCAAGAAGCGTGGGAATTAGTCAATCAAGAGCCACTCCCGGACGCTTTGGCAAAAAGTTCAGGCGATGCCAGTTGGCAGGATTTCCCCCCTCCCTCTAGGGAGAAGATTGACCACCTTGTGATAGAAGGCGAATGTGTCACCAAACTGGCTGATCGCTATGGTTTCTTCCCCGACACAGTATGGGATTGGCCGGACAATGCCCAATTGAAACAATCGCGCAAAGACATGAATGTGTTGGCCCCAGAAGACACTTTAGTGATTCCGGCGAGACGGGATAAGGAAATTCCAGCCCAAACCGGAAACCGCTACCATCTGAAGCGCAAAGGCATTCCGGCAAAGCTCAAAATACGCTTTCTGATCGCTGGAGAGCCGCGTGACAATGTACCGTATTTGGTGAGCGTGACGACCTTAGATGCACAGACGGTGGCAGACCAACAAGGCATGACGGATGCTGAGGGTTTTGTGTCAGTATTTGTGCCGCCTAACGCATCCACCGCAACCGTGGTTTTAGACAAAGGGGAATGGCAGGAAACCTATGAGTTTAATATTGGGTATATCGATCCGATTGATACTGTTCGAGGGGTGCAAGGCCGCTTAAGGGATTTGGGCTATGACATTGAGAATGAAGGCGGGGTAATGGATGAAAGCACACGAGCAGCCATCCAGCTTTTTCAATTAAACCACAAGTTACCTGTCACTGGGGAAATAGATATGTCAACTCGTGAACAACTAAAGAAAATATACCTAACATAACTGGCCCATTTTACAAATTAATTTCTAAAATTAACACTACTCTGAGTTGGTAAAAAAATGGAAGAAGGCAATAATCTATCAAAAATCAAGCGAAAGTTTTCAGCAGATTCTTCTAAACCTCATGACAATACAAGTGATAAAAAACAAATTCTGAAAAAAAACAAAAGTGAAAATAAATCAAAAAAAAGTAACGATTTAGCATTAGGCGATAAAAATACTTGCGATTTACCAATATACCTTCGTATTATTCATATTGATGTTGCGCAAGGAGAGTCTACTCTTATTATTTATGGTGTTACTAAGCAAGAAATTGATTACCCAGTATTCACAGCACTCATTGATGGGGGTAGGGCACAGTATTCAAGACATATAAAAGAAACAATGTTGAGTTATGGCATAACAAAACTTAGTGCAATAATCAACACTCACTATGATGCTGATCACATTGAGGGTTTGACTAGCTACCTAAATGACCCAATAACAATTGAAGAGGAGGAGGAAAAAAAAGTTAATTGTAAACACTTAAATGATAACATTTACATAATTTACCGAGGAGGTGCTTCAAGTGATGATAAATTTCGGTTATTTAAAAATGCTGCCGAAAGCTTTGGCAGTTTTATTCCTCTAGCAGTAGGCGATGATGTTATTGTGAAATCAAGTTTATCGTTTGAAAAACAAATTAAAAATTCGAAGTTCACCTTTAAATGTATATCTGCAAATAGTGATGATAGTAATGAATCGTGTATTAAAAAGGATGAGAATGCCAATAGCCTTGGTTTTTTAATTGAACTTGGGGGCTTCAAATATTACACGGCGGGCGATCTACCAAGCAGAATTGAGGATCAACTTAAAGATTTGGGTAGTATAACGGCTTTTAAGTGCGGACACCACGGTAGTAAGCATAGCACATCAGCCAAACCATTTCTTGAAAATGCGCAGCCAAAAGTAGCCTTCATTTCTTCGGGAAAGCACTCTTACTGCCATCCAGATGAACCAGTTCTTAATCGTTTAGTGGGTTGTGATTCAATAAAAAAAATCTATCTGACAAATTGTTGTTACAATCGAACGCAAGTTAATTATAATTATATAGAAGATGAAATAAATCTCATTGATAATGCATACATGTATGAACTTGATAAACACTTATCGGCTTTAGATAGACAGAATATTGCAGAAAATGATAGAAATATACTCGCTAAGTTAATAAAAATTAAAGACGAGGCACGAGAGAGTGCTTATGATATTACTGATAAAGATTCAGATGCTTTCAAGTCATATTTTGAAAGCATCATAAAAATGTTTGAAATGCTTGTAGACGATGCTAACAAGGATAGCACAAGTAAAATTGAGGGAAAAATGGAGGAGGATACTAATGATGATGCCGAAGAGGACGAGGACGAAAAGGATGCTCGTTATTCAAGGCCACTAAAGAGTGGCCTCGATAATTTTAAATATACCTACAAGTTACTCAAGGCTATATATAAAGCAGCGATACAGTTTGACGAGTATGAATCGGAAACTAAACTTAAAGCTGTTGTGTCTGGTGGGGTAGGTTATCTGGGAAATATTGAACTATATACCAATGGAAATGATTGGTTTAGGGTGGGATATGTCAGCACAATAAACGAAGACGGAGAGGACGGAGAGGACGGAGAGGACGGAGAGGACGGAGAGGACGGAGAGGACGGAGAGGACGGAGAGGACGGAG
>CAIYXP010000059.1 GCA_903930145.1 uncultured Methylococcaceae bacterium | reverse complement strand
TGCGCCCTGCCAACCATTCTCAAAATACACACAAGGAATAGATAATAGGCATGATACAAAATGGAGCCTTTTGCAAGAATTTACCCGTTTAACCGATAGTATCATGCCAGACATTATTAGCATGGAAAATGTACCCGAGATAAAAAGATACAATATTTTTAAAGCTTTCGTCATATCATTAGAGAAAGCAGGTTATCAGGTCAGCCATGAAGAAGCATTTTGCCCAGAATTTGGTATACCGCAACAACGAAAGCGCTTAGTTTTACTAGCATCACGTCTAGGTTCAATTAGTTTACAGAAACCACAAAACGTAACGTCTTACTCTACTGTCCGTCAAGCAATTGCACACTTACCTAAGCTTAGAGCAGGCGACATTGATCCTCATGACATTATGCACCGAACCAGTCGTCTATCTCCTTTAAACCTCAGAAGAATTAAAGCGTCGCGACCAGGTGGGTATTGGCGAGAATGGCCTAAAGAATTGATCGCCAAGTGTCATCAAGAGAAATCAGGAATAACTTATCCAAGCGTGTATGGGCGGATGGAATGGGATCGACCTTCACCAACTATTACAACTCAATTTTTTGGGTTTGGGAATGGAAGGTTTGGTCATCCAGAACAAGACCGCGCCCTTTCTCTTCGCGAAGGAGCAATACTCCAATCTTTTCCTGAAAACTATGAGTTTGCCCCCCATGAAACTTCAATCTCTTTTTCAACGCAGGGACGTTTGATTGGAAATGCAGTACCTGTATTACTTGGTCAGGCTATAGGAGAATCTATTATGCGGCATTTGAATTCAATAGCTTAGGAACACCAACATGACAGAAGAAATAATATTGCCAAAATCGCCAGAGGAACGTGATGCCGCTGAAGAACAAATCGCCGAAGTTCATAAAATAATTGATTACGATACCCGTGAGTATCCAGTTGAGGTCATTGTAAGCAAATATCTTGATCGATTGGAAGACGATGACAATGATTTTTTCGTACCAGATTACCAGCGTGACTTGACTTGGACAGACGAACACCAATCACGGTTTATCGAATCTGTACTTATGGGTCTGCCTATACCTTTATTGTTCTTAGCCGATGTTGAAGGACAGGAAGGTCGTGCTGAAATCGTAGATGGTTCTCAAAGGGTAAGAACTTTGGCTCGATTTATGAGTAACGTATTACGACTGTCAGGCTTAAAAAGACTTTATAAGCTCAATGGGTTTATTTATGCTGACTTACCTCCGAAACGTCAACGACGATTTGGCAGACATACTTTGAGAATGATTGAACTGCGCGAGGGAACTGATGAAGATGTTCGACGTGATATTTTTAGCAGAATTAACACAGGTAGTATCCGACTTACCGATATGGATCAACGCTGGGGTAAAAATGATGGTCCTTTTTTAGAGTTTTTAAAGGAATGCTCAGAGCAAGAACTATTTAGAAAATTGGCTCCACTAAATGACAAGGCGGTAAAACAACGCGAACCACAGGAATTTGTTCTACGCTTTTTTGCATACTTGAGTAATTACCAAAATTTTGATCGTAGTGTTGTGGACTTCCTTGATGCTTATCTTTATGAGATGACAGCTATATTTGATGAAAATGTAAAAGTAAATTCCAAATATGAATGGGATCAAATGTTGTTATTCGTCTCTAATTATCTACCAAACGGCTTTAGCAAACGAAAAGGACATGTTCGTACTCCCCGAATTCGATTTGAGGCTATCTCAGTCGGTACTGCATTAGCCTTACGCGAGAACCCAAACCTTGTTCCTGCCTCAATAGATTGGTTAGAGTATGATGATTTTAAAAGTTTGATGCGATCTGACGCTAGCAACTCCCGACCAAAAGTTATAGGTCGTATTGAATATGTTCGTGACCACTTGCTTGGAACGGTAAAATGATTGGAGTACATAGTGACTTTCACGAGCGAGTATTAGAAATCAATGAATATTTTAATTTTGTTCTTAAAGTAGAGAAAGGTGACACCGAATTAAAACAACGCACTCTTAACACCCCTGCTTATAGCTATAATGAAAGAGAAAATTTACTACGCACATTCAAGGCTAGTGCATTTTTATTACTCTATAACTTGATGGAATCTACCGTAACGAATGTTGTCGAAGCCATTTTTGATGAACTTACAAGAAAGAATATTTCATTTGATGCATGCCGCAATGAAATTCGTCGCGTAGTATTGGCTAACCTCAAGGAATGTGATATCGATAACATAATTCCCAATCTTAATTTTTTAGCCATTGACGTTATTACCAAAACATTTCGCAAAGAAAAGATAGTTTCTGGTAATGTTGACGCAAGAAAAATTAAAGATATAGCAAAAAAATATGGTTTCGTCCCTCCTGCTGCTGATGGAGGAGATTTACTCACAGTCAAGTCTAACCGAAATGATCTAGCTCATGGGAGTAAATCCTTCGCTGAAGTTGGTAGAGATTATACTATGGAAGAAATCATTAATATTAAAAATAAAGTAATCGATTATTTAAGCATTTTGGTCAATAATGTAACATTCTACATTAATCAGCAGAATTATTTTTCTGTCACATAGTTGCATAATACATGCGGGTATCTATCGATATTTACTAAAACGCTTTATTATCACTAAGCATTGATGATCAAAAACATCACCGAAAAGCTCTATTCCGATACCCCAACCGAAACCATTTACCACTACACCAGTTTTCCCGGACTAATTGGCATCGTGGAAAAACGGGTATTGTGGGCGAGTAATATCTTATATATGAACGATTCGGCGGAGATGAACCATACTGTCGAATTGATTCAGGCTGAGGTTTCGGCGCGTATTGATGATGACCCAAGCAAGCAAAAACTACTTGCGCAATTTCTCGATTGGGTATCCAACCGGATTTCCAGAGGACACATGCTGTTCGCTGCATCGTTTCGCGCCAATGGAAATTTGCTAAGCCAGTGGCGGGGTTATAGCTCATTGGGAAAAGGAGTGAGCATAGGTTTTAATCCCGAATATCTCACAGCTTGCGCGACAAAACAGTCGTTTCAACTGGGTAAATGCGTGTACGACCCGGACATTCAGCAGGCGCTGATTAAACAGGTAATCGCTTCCGTTGAATGCCTGGCTGACGAATATGGGGAAAACTTGGATGAATCCAAACGCCATTCCTCACAATCTTATTTTGATATTTTTGAAATAGTGGAAAGCGATTTGTTGCGCATAGCCGCCATACTCAAACATCCCTCATTTCAAGAGGAAGAAGAATGGCGCATAGTTTCCCCCGTGCTGATGGATTATGTCACCACCCCGGTTAAATTCCGGGAAGGCACTTCCATGCTGGTTCCCTACCTTGAATTCAATCTTGGCCTAGGCAATGAACTGCTTGAACTAGAGCATGTAGTGTTGGGTCCGACCCCGAATATCAATCTATCGATGAATTCTTTGACTATGTTTTTATCCAAAATGCGAGTCAGGCTAAATTCTGGCATATCTTATTGTCAGATACCTTATCGGCAACGATAGGCAACATAGACCGTGTGCATGGCTTATCTTGTGTGGGTTCGCAACTGTTGTGATTATCAGCAAGGCAAGCCTTTTCTTCAAAATTAGGCCAGTCCAAACTCACAACTTCACGGTAATGAGACTTCGCACGGGAACGATCAAACCCCGTTAGAAATGCCAACTTGCGGAATGCCTATTAGTTTATTTAGAGAATTGGCGACGTTATTGGCTTCCTCTTCATTCCAAGCACCGCCAAAGGCAATGGTGCGGGTACCCTCTTTATAGCCGAGTTCAGCGATTGTCCTGCGGGATGTCTTGTAGGTCCTAGCGATGAAAAACCCACCAAACTCCTCACGTTTCAACCGATTACCCTCGATGATGACAAATTCCTTATTCACTTCGATTTTCGATGGATAAACTGATTTAATCAATGAAGGTATCAACAACACGAATGAAGCCATCATGCCAATCTTATAATGCAAATTATAGGCAATCACTTGATCGAAAGCTTGATTATTATAACTGACAATAAAACCATCAGCAGTTTTTTCATATAGGGAATTAGGGGTTAGATTTGACATATTGATAGATTATACTGCCTTGACGAGACAATTGTAAATATAAAGCTCGCTTTACCTGTCAAAGCAAGCTTTGACGCTCCAACATCAGGCCCCATCATAACATCAGTGCTTAACTTATTGGCTTTGAGGCTTAGGCGTGGATTCCCCGTGCTTAGTGAGCGGAACGCAGACCTTCCGCCGCAAGGCGCAGTCCTTGCGGACACGGGCGCAAGGCTTTGGGCATAAGGCGCAACCACTGGGCCGCAAGGCATAGCCCTTCGATATGGGGCGCAGTCATTATGCCGGCGGGCGCAACGGTTGCGCCGCAGGGCGCAGTGATTAGGCCGACGGGCGCAACGGTTGCGCCGCAGGGCGCAGTCATTAGGCCGACGGGCGCAAGCGCCGGACATGGGGCGCAAGCTCCGCGCCGCTAGGCTCAGTCTTTGGGGAGTTGGGCAGCAAGCCGGAATGTCGGGCACAATGTTAAAGAGATGTGTCCGACCCTAGCATGACAACATTCTCGGTAATATTACCATCTTGCTAAAAGTTTCTTCTCGCCTTAATCAGCGTTAAAATCCGTCAAAAAAGGAGCGTTTGACCATGTCCATTTCACAGAAAGGCCGCCCGATCCAAGTTGCCACCCCGTTGGGCGAAGATGTTTTGTTGTTTTACCGGATGCAAGG
>CAIYXP010000058.1 GCA_903930145.1 uncultured Methylococcaceae bacterium | reverse complement strand
CGTTCATGGTTCGACAGGCTCACCACGAACGGCTTTTATATTGGAATGCTATTTCCGCGAACACATGGCGGATCGCGATTTGCTTTTCCTTGACGACCTAGCCGAACCGCTTGCCGCCTACAATCCCAATGATACCGAAGAAAGGCAACTGGAATTTCTCCATGCGTTTTACCGCACCCAAAACGCGCCTTCGTCGAAAATCCGCAACCGCCTGTTGCGCCTCACCGCCGACAGCCCCGACCTGCTCGCCGTGATTAAACAGGAAGGCAGAGTGTGAAAACTCGCCCAAATCGGATTGAGATTGGCGAAGGTATTGGTAGAATGTCAATTATTTTTCAAGTCATTTCATCTCACACCTATCGAGGAAACTCATGCTCAGACTACTTAGCTTTATACTGGTCGCCTTGTTCCCACTCTTTGCCACCGCAGCCCCATCGGTAGGCACCATAAAAATTGGCGTATTGGCTTTCGGCACGGTGAATTGGGAATTGGAAGCCATTCACAATGAAGGATTGGACAAAAAATACGGGTTGACGCTGGATGTGCAAAAACTGGCCGGGCCGGATGCCGGCAAAATCGGCCTGAAAGCCGATAGCCTGAACCTGATTGCAACGGATTGGATATGGGTTGCCAATCAAAACCAAACCGGGGCGGATTATCGCTTCATCCCTTACTCCACCCAAGCGGGTGCGTTGATGGCCCCTGCCAACACCAACATTCATTCGGTGGCCGACCTGAAGGGCAAAAAGATAGGCGTAGTCGGCGGGCCTT
The DNA here is from genome assembly GCA_903930145.1 of uncultured Methylococcaceae bacterium. GTDB lineage: Bacteria > Pseudomonadota > Gammaproteobacteria > Methylococcales > Methylococcaceae > Methylumidiphilus. The sequence goes on along the minus strand of CAIYXP010000058.1, from coordinate 23,972 downwards.
TGGATAAAAATTGGATTTTACTGAAAGCCTATGCCAAAAAAGTGGCTGGGATTGATCTGGAAAAAGCGGCAGAACCCATATTTGCGGCCCCTCCCCTGCTTAACCAGCAGTTGGGCAATGGCAAATTGGATGCCTTGTTGAACTTCTGGCATTATGCAGCCAAACTGGAAGCAGAGGGTTACCAGCGTGTATTGGACGGTCGAAGCGTATTAAAGGGCTTGGGCATCAGCGAACCAGTCCCCAACCTTGGCTTGGTCTTCAAGCAATCTTGGGGCGTTGCCAACAGGCCCACCCTGGATGCCTTTCTAAAAGCTTCTGCCGAAGCCCGCTCGCTGTTATGTGACAATGATGCTGCTTGGAACAAAATCGCCCCCCTGACCCAAGAACAAGACCCAAAACTACAATCCGCTTTACGCAAGGAATATTGCGCCGGCCTAGTGAAACGCTGGGGTGACTCGGAAAAAAGCGCAATCGCAAGCATCTATGCCATCCTTCATGAAACGGCAGGTGTTGAACTGACGGGCAAATCCGAGAAACTCCCAGAGGATATTTTCTGGTGAGGGCCAATCTAGGGTTATTTGTCCATTTGAAATGCTGTTATTAAAAGCTTGACTTCATTATTTAACTGCACGATCAGCGCATCGGCAGAATCAATGCTGCCTGATTTTGCCTTGCGCTCCACCGCAGTAGCAAGCTCGACAAGTTTCTTGGCATGAAAATGCGCTGACATGCCTTTTAATGTATGGGAGGCAGTGGCTATGGACGAAACCGGTTGGGGCGATTCTGCCGAACCGATTGCCTGCAACAACTGCCCTGCTTCCCGTATAAACAAAACTTTCAATTCCTCAAGCAACTCCTCGTCTCCACAAGCAGCTTGCAAAGTGGCTTGATAATCCCAAACTGGTTGATCTGTCATATTGATCTCTTCTGATTCTACGTGTTTACTGTTTTCCTGTGGGTCATGGATACTTGGTTCGGACAACCACTGGCTTAGGGACCGCTCAAGCTCTTTGAAGGATAGTGGCTTGGTTAAATGATCATCCATGCCAGCGGCAGCGCTTCTCTCCGAATCCCCTTGAATGGCATTGGCAGTCAACGCGACAATTGGCGTCCTCGGCAAACCTAGTCTTTCTTCTCGATCCCGATGTGACCGTGTCACCGTATACCCATCCATGATTGGAATTTGGCAGTCCATGAAAACCAAGTCGAAACGGTTCTCTTCTAGCTCTTTTGCTGCTTCTGCACCATCATTCGCCACCCTCGCAGTCAAACCAAAGCGTTCGAGCATCTTGAGTGCGACACGCTGGTTGACTAAGTTGTCTTCCACCAATAGTAAACGTTTGCCAGCAAATTGAGGTAGCATAACTTGATTCACAACTTCCCTCTCAGGACGTTTCACTGAACCCACATCCAGCAAGGAAGCCATCGCGTCGAACAACTGTGACTGACGGACTGGCTTGCTTAGGGACGCCACCTTGTCGGTTTTGCCGCCGCCCAGATCCGTAGCGCTAGATGAGCATAATAGTATACAAGGCAAACCCTGCATTCCGGGAGTGGCGGCAACTTCGCGAATCACTTCTTGGCCTCCCAATCCTGGCATGAATTGATCCAATATAGCCAAATCGAAAGGCTTGCCTTGCTCTTGGGCTATTTTAAGCAATGCCAAGGCATGACCGCCATTACTAGAAGCCGACACATCCACTCCCCAACTTTTCAAGAAACTCTCCAAAATGTTAAGGTTGGTTTTATTATCGTCCACAATCAGCACATGATGCCCTGCCAAACTCAGATTTTCGGGGAGCCATCGGTGGGCTTGGATAATATTTAGTTTGACCGTGAAACGGAATACCGAACCCTTGTTCGGTTCACTCTCGACCTCAAGTTCGCCCCCCATCAGTTCAACTAGACTTTTGGAAATGGATAAACCCAGCCCAGTGCCACCAAAACGGCGCGTTGTTCCATGCTCAGCTTGTTCAAATGGCATGAACAGACGTTTCAACTCCTCTGCCTTTATTCCTATCCCGGTATCTTGTACACTAAATTCAACCATAATATCCGATCCATTCGAATTATCGCATTTTGCCTCCACCGAGACTTCACCTTGCAAAGTAAACTTGATGGCATTCCCGATCAAGTTAATCAACACCTGCCGCAATCGGGTCGCATCCCCACGGACTTCGGCAGACAATCCCGGCTGTACATAGCAATTAAACTCCAAACCTTTAGCCTGGGCCGCTACCGCCAATAACGAACACACATTCTCGCATAGCTCACCCACGTTGAAATCGACACAATCAAGTTGCAACTTACCGGCTTCGATCTTGGAAAAATCCAAAATATCATTGATGATTTCCATCAATGCTTGGGCGGAATGGCCCGCAGTGTCCAACATTTCCCGTTGTTCGGCATTTAAGGCAGTGCCACGCAACAATTCGATCATCCCAAGCACTCCATTCATGGGGGTTCGTATTTCATGGCTCATATTGGCTAAAAACTCGCTCTTAGCCTGATTGGCCTTGTCAGCAGACTGTTTGGCCCGCTGCAATGCCTGTTCGGCTGCTTTGCGTTCGGTAATATTCTGGGCAATTCCCAAATAACCGATGATCTTTCCCTCCTCCGACTTGATCTGAGTGACGACTAAGGCAACCCAGATGAACAAACCATTTTTACAAACATAAGTCCATTCCCGCACTTCCTGCCCGCTGATGTCAGGAATGGCCGTAAAGACTTGAAACCCTGTCACTGAAAAACCTAATTCCTCGCTTAGCTCCCGTTCCCGCTGTTCAATCTCATCAGTGATATGGAACAGCACGGGGTTTTTTTTGCCAACCAACTCTTCGGCCTGATACCCCAACATTCGCTCAGCACCGCGATTGAATAGCGTAATGACTCCTTGCGGGTCGGTTGAAATAATAGCCACCTCGGAAGCGGCTGCCAGCAGGTCTTGATAGGACCGGTTGAGGGACTGTATGGCCTTTTCATTGGCAATCCGTTCGCTGATGTCTGTTTCGACGGCAATAAAATGAGAGAGCTTCCCAAATTGGTCAAACACGGGATCGACTTTTATATGCAACCAATAGTATCCGCCCCCTTTTTTGTAATTCAGAATTTCAACGTCAAACCCCGCCCGGCGGTCAATGCAATCATGCATATGCCGAATGACAACGGGGTCAGTGTCCGGCCCTTGCAAGAAATCGCCAGGCTTCAGACCCATGACTTCATTGAGTTCATACCCGGTGAGATCGGTAAAAGCCGGATTGACCCACTCAATCAAGCCCTGCGGGTCACTAATGATGATGGCCGTGGTGGTCTTTTCAGCCACCAAGGCCAATCTCGCAGTCTCTTGTTCGATCAGTTTGCGTTCAGTCACATCGATGCATGAACCGATATAACCGACAAACTCCCCGCTGCCATCGACCAAAGGTGCGCCAGTGTCGACCATCCAACGGTATACGCCATCATGCCGCCTTAGCCGGTATTCCATGCGAAACGCTTCGCGACGATCAAAGTGCCTTACATAGTGTTCCAAGCAGCGATCATAGTCTTCGGGGTGGACACCTTCTGTCCAACCATTCCCTTGTTCTTGCTCAATGGTCCTGCCGGTGAAATCGTGCCAAACTTGGTTAAACCAATAACATAATTTATCCACGCCTGAAAGCCAGATCAACACCGGAGCCGCATTGGCCAAGGTGCGGAAGCGGGACTCGCTTTCCCTCAATGCAATCTCAGTCCTCGTCCGTTCTTCAACCTCTTGGCGCAAGCGTTTATTACTGTTGGCCAAATCGGTTGTCCGCTCGGCTATCAACGATTCCATGCTCATGGTTTTTCCGGTCAACAACAGGAGAAATCCACCCAATAACCCACAAAATAACATGCCTCCCGCCAGCACAAACCATGTGAACCACCCATGACCAAATTGATCGGCGTTACCCGACACGGACAACTTCCAAACCCGTCCACCGAACTCGATACGACGCGTATCAAACAGCGAGCCAAGACGAGTGAACTCTTTATCCTCGAAAAACCCATCTTGGTGCTCTTGGTCACTCTCATCTTGAATGCGCAGGTGGACTAATTCTCGATGCACACCTAATTTATCCATAGCCGTATGGACTAAACCGTTTACCCGCAACACGCCAAGCACAATGCCTGTGAAACTTTCGCGCCTGCCTTCGACAGTATCTTTATTACCAAGCTGCCGATAAATCGGCGCCATAATTAATACGTTCAATTTACTGGCTTGATCTTGAACCAGCTGGATGGGTGGGGTGACTGAAATATTTCCAGTGTCCCTTGCCTTGCGGATGGTTTCGCCACGCAACGATTCGGAATACAGATCAAAGCCCAAAGCCGGGCGGTTGGGCTTGATGGGATCAATGAATGTCACTGGCAGATATTCTTCTCGCTGCGTAGCGGGAACGATTCTTCCCTGGGCATCCTTTTCGGTGATGATGGATTCATTGCCATCACAAAGTGCGTTCTCCTGCTCAAACCGCTTGCGCTGGGCTTGTTTTACCAACTTTGCCCATTCCAAGGCTTGAAACTCGCTGCTGTGCTTGAATAGGCTATTCGTAAAAATTTTTAATTCTTGGCAATCTACATCTTCGGAAGCGTCAAACAACCCTTTCATTGCCGAAACGATGACGGAGAAATCTTGCAAACTGGATTCAATCGAATGAGTGGCCGAATCAACCAGATTGATGAATTCTTTGTGCTTGCGCAAATTGTCACTGGCCCTGACCCTAACGAAAATAGAAATGGCCAATGCAAAGCACAGCAATAACGGAAGACCGACGGTAAGCCAGCGGGGACTCCAAATTGAACGTGGTTGCCCGAATGCAATCAACATTAGAGGCGTAAAAATCACCCCACCCAAGGTGTCGCCAACCCACCATGTCACCCAATTGACTGCAAACCCAGCCAGCGCAATTTTACCGGTCAGCAGCAATAGACAGGTTCCCAACGAAGCATTGATAGAGCAACCCACTGGACCCGCCAACAGAAAAAACCTGGCCACATTCTTGGGTTCGTTGAAAAGAGATGGATAACCAGCCCACCGGCGAACCAAGTAGGCGACGCTGGCCGCTTGCAGCAGCGCACCCACACTAATGCCAGCCGGCAACAGTATTTCCGTCCATGTCATGGAGCCATCCAATATAAGTTGCGCATTGGCGAAATAGGCCCCCAATGCGATCCCCGGCAAAGACTTCTTTCCCCAAATCAGCACCGCGCCAAGAGCAATACCCGCAGGAGGCCAAACCGCAGTACCAAAAATAGGGGGGGCAGTGAGCAACTGACCAAGAGTGGCCGACAACCAATACGCAAAAGCAATGGCAAAGATTGTGACAACTATTTTGACCGATTTAGGCATACCCATTTTCATTGGATTTCTGGGAAAGGGGGTTGAATCCATAGGCGCATATTGGGACGATGTTTGGGGCATAACAGGTGTATGATTTTACCCCAAACAAAACGTGCCAAACCGGAAATATCACAATTTACAAGCATAAGCGCCATTTTCCACGATAATCCTCATATCATCCCTATTTCTGGAGCCTATTCATCATGAACATTTTTGCCTATGGTACCTTGCAACTGCCCGAAGTCATGCTGGCTGTAACCGGACGGGAATTCGACTCGCAACCGGCTCGATTGGACAATTTTGCCCGTCACCGTTTGCGTGGCAGAAGCTATCCGGGAATCCGTCCCAACATCGGCGCTTGGGTTGATGCCCTTGTTTATTTAGCTATCGATACCCCAAGCTTAGTTCTACTGGATGCCTTTGAAGACTCCTTTTATCATCGGGAGTTGGTTAAAGTCTACACTTCCGATGGCATTGAACTGGAAGCGGAAACCTATGTCATGAATGAAGACAGTCATCATTTATTAATGACTGAGGCTTGGGACTTGGAAGACTTCAGGCGGAATCAATTGCACTCATTTCTACTTCGTCACGAGTAAGCTCCCTTCAAAGGGCAAGCCTGTTGGATGAGTTCCAATGTCTAACAGGGATTGAGTATGCTACGATTAAACCGGTATGGCGCAGCCTGTGAGAAGCAAATTTTATGAAAAGAATAATATATATCAGCACGGTTAATCGGCAACTAAGCGAAGAAGAGATCGAAAGCATCGGCCAAATCTCGGCACGCAACAATCGAGGTGTCGGCATTACCGGCGTGCTAATTTCGGTGCATGACTACTTTTTTCAAGTGTTGGAAGGCGAAGAAGAGGCCATTGCCCAAGTGATTGGGCGCATTCGGCGCGACCCCCGACATAAAGACATGCACATATTGAAAGCTGAAAACGAAATCAGCGAAAGGCTCTTCCCCAAATGGTCGATGCGAACCATCCGCCTTGCCGGTTCGGGGGATATGATTTTACAAGCCATCCGCGATATGCTGCAAAACATAGCCCAATCTCACCGCATCATCGAGCGTTACACTCAACCCAGTGTGCTTAAATTCCTCACCGATGGCATCAACCCCCTCAGCGTTCCGCCACGAAAAACCGATAAGATCGTATTATTTTGCGACATGGTTGGATTTTCTTATTTATCCGACCTGTTCCCGGTTGAGCAAGTCGCCGAAGTGGTCAATGCATTCTTGGAGGTTTGTTCGACCACGATTGCCGAGCATGGCGGGGTGGTGGCGAAATATGTGGGTGACTGCGCCATCGCCTATTTCGAGCAAAACCAAGCCGACGAGTCGATTGCCGCTTGCTTGGACGTATTGCGTCGTGTGGGCGACATGCGAAGGGATACCCATGAATGCCATCTGATGAAATTCCTTTATTGTGGATTCGGTGTTGCCGCCGGAACGGTCATCGAAGGTAACTTCGGATCGTCGGTGAAAATGGATTTCACCGTGCTAGGCGGAACCGTAAACATGGCAGCGCGATTGGAAGCGTTGACCCGCCAAATTGCCAAACCCTTGGCATTGAGCGAATCGGTGATCGAAAATGCCCGACAGAATTGGTCATTTGTCCATGTGGGTGATTTCCAACTAAAAGGTGCTGGCAAGCCTTGCCCTGTCTATACCTTGGACGACCCTTTGATGAACGACTTCAAGGACCACGAGCATTTAGTCGACGAAATGCGGCAAGCTTGCGGGGAAAAATGCGAAGGGACTATGTTTGGTTAACTATTGTCATGCACAAAGTTAAAGATGGAAACGTCCATGCATTGACCCTACCACTTCGGGATGGCGAATTAGTCGATTTCAGACCCGTAAGGCCGGAGGACCGGCAAACCATCAAAAATGGCCTGTCTTCACTGTCTGCTCAATCCCGATATTTTCGGTTCTTTACCCCACTAAGCAAACTCTCTGACGAACAATTGCGTTACCTGACCGAGGTAGACCAAGAATCTCATGTGGCATGGATTGCATTGGCCCATGATTTGCCGGGCCACCCCGGCCTTGGCATCGCCCGCTTCATCCGCCTGACCGACCAACCCAGTATTGCCGAGTTCGCGGTAGTGGTTATCGACCCTTATCACCAAAAGGGATTGGGGACTATCCTGATGGCAATCCTGTATCGTTTGGCGAGTATAAAACAAATTAAGACATTACGGGGTTATGTCCTGCCCGAAAACGATGTCATGAGTCATTGGCTAGGCAGATTAGGCGCCATTGGGCAGTATGAAAATGGAACCTACCGGATGGATTTGGCTGTGTGCAGCGATTTGTCGGGTTTGCCGGATAATTTAACAGGGCATAATTTTAGGGAAAGCCTGGAAAGGCTTGGATGAAGGGTATGGACGGGGCATTAGACAAAATAAACCCGTTTGTGAGCGATTGCGACCTCCACGCACCGAAAACTTGTGGTCAGCAACACAAAGTATTGTTAAATCCCTTGTTTCAAGCCGTCTCGTTTCAATGGTAGAATTCTCTATAGAAACAACCGAGGGTAACCCATGGCAAGCATTACATTTGACAAACTCAAGTTCGTCCGCAAACTGCAAGAATCGGGCTTTGAGGAAAAACAGGCCGAAGGCATCGCCGAAGCGTTCAAGGATGCGTCGGGTGAGGCCGAGCTTGCCACCAAGCGGGATATAGAACGGATGGAAGGGCAGGTACGGGAAATGAAAGCAGAATTAAATGGCAAATTAACCTTGGTGCAGTGGATGTTGGCGCTAGTCGTTGCGGCGGAAGTGATGCCATTGGCCGCGAAGTTTTTCCAGTAAATGATACTCATGTCATAAGTCTGCGCAAGGCCGAAAAAAATGAAATCAAACGCTTTGCCAAAGGGCTTTCCCGTTAGCCCGGAAGAGTGGGATAAGTTGATCGCCGAAGCACCCGGCGAAGAGCAGTCGGCTTCGCCCAAGGAAGAGGAAACGTTTTGGCAAAGGGCTGTAGTTATAAAGGAAGGTGGATATAGTGCTGTCAGGGCGGCATTGACCGAAAAACGCCCATTGCGAGAAACGCAAGATTCCACAAAGAGTATACCAGTGACTATCCACTTCGATGCCGATGTGCTTGCCGCATTAAAAGCTAGTGGAAAAGGCTGGCAAACGCGGGTAAATGCCCTGGTTCGTGCGTGGTTGGAAAGTGAGCGGATGACAAGGCCGGGTGCTTAACTTCGCCAAACTTTCATGATCACAGAACAAGCATGACAGTCTCACCCCACGACGCAACGCAATAGCTGATCTCGTAATGCCAAAGCAAGCTTTGTCGCTTCGAAGCGGATTGCCAAAGCAAGCTTTGGCGCTCCAAAGTGTCCACAAAGCAATAAGGCTTGCTGACTGGGTGCTATTTCCCATATATCCCCAATGGATCATCCGGGTTAACCCCGTCCATAAACGTTTTACCCCGGTCTTGGTTAGTGGTTTGATAGACTCTACCTACCCAATTATTCAGTATTGCCTCCGCCGTGTCATGCCAAGTATTATCCAGCTTAGGCACAATCAAGTTTTCGGGAAACCGGGGTATGGGCGCATTCTCCCTTTTGGCGGCAATGACCAATTCGGCATACTCATCGAGAATGGCTTGGGACAAAGGCGAGAAGTAGTTTTCCGGGAACGGCGGGTAATCCTCCCTGCCACCGGAACCATACAACATCACTTCCCGCTTATATTCCTTTAATAAGCTGATGGTGTCATATTCCGGGTGGCCTTGGAAAAACACCAGCCGGAAACCATCCTGACTGACCGCCAAGTGAACTCCCGCTTCATCGCTTTCCACTAACACATGCAGGCCGGCAGCCTCGAACTGTTCACGGCTTATATCGTTGAAGCGCGAATGCGGCACATCAAAGCGAGTGTTTACCCCCACAACCAGTGGGTGATGCCTTTCTATCAACCGATGTGGAAACACACCCCAGCGCTTTTCAGGCAAGCGCCTGCGCGTCTGACCGAAGCGAAACTGCATGGTGGCGTGAGTGGTCAGGCAGGAAAACAAGGTCGATGTGACGTTCTTGTAAGCCCAATCGACCACTTCCACCAACGGATTCCAGAAAGCCTCTTTGGAAAGGTCTGGTTGGGTCACATTGGCCCCGGTGACAATCAAGGCATCCAGACCCGAAGCTTGAATTTGTTCGAAGGTCTCATAAAAGGCTTGGACATGAGCCAACCCTTCCGGGCTTCTTGGCAATTCAGGCAATGTGAACAGATGGACATAGAACTGCGCTATCTGATTGCTATCGTTGATAAGGCGTAAAAACTGCCGTTCAGTGGCGGTCAATGCCGCGTCTGGCATCAGATTGAGCAAACCAATATGGAGTTCCCGAATGTCTTGATGGATGGCAAGCTCGCCTGGGATGACGGTTTCGCCCTCCAATTTCAGATCGTTAAAGGCGGGGAGTTGGTTATGGGCGACTAATGGCATGGGTTTGATCTTTTTCAGTTAAGCTAATGACAGCGATAATAGGGTTCTTCAACGTCTGGCAATGGCAGATTCCACCAGAGCATGGAAACTGGGTTCATCCGTCACCTTGGACAATTCCTCGGTGGTGACGGTATAGCCATAATCCTCGGCTATGCTCTTATAGCGCGGGATGCGCGCCGCAAATAGCCTGGGGAACACCCATCGCACAAAATCATCAGGGTCTATCATCGCGGCAAAAGGCAAGTCCCGTTCGGCAAGATAATCAGCCAACTGCTCATCTAAAAACTCTTCACGATAATACAGCGGCTTAGGGTCGCTCTCCGCCCTAGCGATCAAGTGCTTCTCGTCTTCTCGGGTGGCTTCCACATAAAGAATCAAAGTATGCTCGGCCAATGTATTGAATAGGTGAAGGTCCTCCAATTCGCACAGACTGCCTCCCGCATCATTCAGAAATTTGTCATAGCCATAGATGGCCCTGGCCTTGAAAATAAATTCAGGAACGTCGTGCAAGGCCGCAAGTTCCGCATCCCGATGCAACAATTGCCGATGTTTGAATTCTTTGAGGCTCAAACCGCCCTTTTCGGGATTGCCAAGCTTGCCCAAGAAAGTAGACACCGGCGTCAAATTATCCACGGTGATGTTGTTATTGACATGGATTGAATCGGATCGCAACAAATCCCGTAGCAACGGGATATGCATCAGTTGCAACTTGATATTGTCCAAAATCGGTTCGCCTAGATAGCGAGTGCCTATCCGATAATCCACCGAATAATGGAACCACCCCCCTTCCCTGCGGAGAATGTTGGCTAGGCGCGTCTTGCCGACACCCGACATGCCAAGCAAGGTAATGCTTTTATGCTTCCAAACCCTATATTGTTCGACGCTGAGTTTCACCCGTTGCTCCCTTGAATTGAAAGTGGGCCATCTGCCCATCACCCGCCTTGACGGGGGCAAGAGATGGAAGGATGGCATTGCCAAGCTAAACAATTTACCAAAACGTGGCATTGCAGGAAAGGATTTAGAAAATACTTTGCTAATGGGTTAGCCAATCCTCATCCTTTCTGCTATGTTTGGAAATATTATGCCCATAGTCAACGGGCAGTGTTATTGGTCAATCCAAACGGGAGAAGAAAATGACTGTTGAAGATCGGGAACAAACCCAAACGGTGCGCTTATCGGTATTGGGAATGCGTTGTGCGGGTTGCGTGGGCGAGGTGGAAGGCGCTTTGCGGGCAGTGCCGGGTGTGGCAAGCGCGGATGTCAATTTTGCCGACCACACGGCGATGGTTCGCGGCGATGCCAACGTTGAAGCATTAAAATTGGCTGTCAAAGAGGCTGGTTTTGAAGCGGCGGTGATGGAGGGTTTGGAGGATGATATTTCTGGACAAGAAGAACTGGAAGAGGCTCGTTACCAAAGTTTGCTGCTCAAAGCCAAAGTGGCAGCCTATTTAGGTGTGCCATTGATGTTGGGGGCGCATTTCAACTGGTTCCCCGAATTGGGCACGGTGGGCGGGGCAAGGTTTTGGGGCATCGTCTCGGCGCTCACCTTGTGCGTGATGTACTATTCTGGCGGACATTTTTATCAAGGTGCGATCAAATCCTTCAAGCTCCGTCAAGCCAACATGGACACCCTGATCGCCTTAGGTACGGGTGCAGCATGGTTTTTTTCCACCGCCGCCATCGACTTCTCCGACATCCTACCGTCAGGCTCCAACCATGCTTATTTTGAGGCCGCGGCGATTATTTTAGCATTCATCAATCTAGGCTCGGCCTTGGAGATGAAAGCCCGAGGCAAAACCTCATCAGCCATTCGCCAATTGATTGGCTTGCAACCGCGCACAGCACGTGTCGTCAGGGAAGGGCAAGAAATTGACGTGCCAATTGCCGACATCGGCTTGGGCGAAACTTTGAGGGTCAGGCCGGGCGAGAAAATTGCCGTCGATGGCTTGGTATTGGAAGGTCATTCCAGCATCGACGAGTCCATGCTGACGGGCGAATCCATCCCGGTGGAAAAAAGTGAAGGCGCTGAAGTGATCGCCGGCACGATCAACGGCAACGGGTCTTTCCTGTTCAAAGCCACGCGCATAGGCCGTGACACCTTGCTGGCCCATATCATCAGCAGTGTCCGCCAAGCCCAAGCCAGCAAACCGGAGATTGCTCGTTTAGTGGATAAGGTCGCATCGGTGTTCGTACCGGTTGTGGTGGGCATTGCCGCCTTCACCTTTCTGGTTTGGCTGATCTTCGGGCCTAGCCCCTCCTTAGGGTATGCCTTCGTCACCGCGATGACCGTTTTAGTCATTGCTTGCCCTTGTGCCTTGGGTTTGGCTACGCCCATCTCCATCATGGTATCGGTCGGACGGGCGGCACAGAAAGGCATTTTGATTCGCAATGGCGATGCGTTGCAATCTGCCGGCAAGCTGACTTGCGTGGTGCTGGACAAAACGGGCACGGTCACCGAAGGCAAGCCTAGCGTCTCCTCGGTGGAAGCCGCCGAAGGGTATGAAATTGACGGCGTGTTACGACTCGCTGCCAGCTTAGAAACCGGATCAGAACATCCCTTGGCTTCGGCAATCATTGCGGAAGCAGACAAGCGCGGTCTGGAACGTCTGCCCATTCAAAGCTTCAACGCCGTATTGGGCCGTGGAGTGCAAGCCACGATTGAAGACCATGCTGTGTTGCTCGGCAATCAAGCCTTCATGGATGAAAACAAGGTGGATTGCGGGGAACTATCGGAGCGGGTCAAGGTACTTGCCAAACAAGGCCAAACTCCTGTGTTATTGGCGGCGGACGGAAAAGTGATTGGATTGGTCGCCGTGGCTGATCCCATCAAAGCCGATTCGGCCTCTGCCGTCGCCAAACTAAAACAATTGGGTGTAAAGGTGTTGATGGTGACCGGCGACAACCAAGCCACTGCTCAGGCCATTGCCGCACTCGCCGGAATCACCGAAGTCCGCGCTCAAGTCATGCCGCAAGACAAAGCCGAAGTGGTCAAGGAATTGCAAGCCCGTGGCGAGATTGTCGGCATGGTCGGCGACGGCATCAACGATGCACCTGCATTGGCACAAGCCAATGTGGGCTTTGCCATCGGCACTGGCACTGACATTGCCATCGAAAGCGGCGATGTCGTCATTATGAAAGGGTCCATCACCAAGGTCGTCGACGCGATGGAACTTTCGAGGGCAACGGTGCTGAACATCAAGCAAAACCTGTTTGGTGCGTTCATTTACAACACCTTGTCCATACCCATCGCCGCTGGTTTGTTATACCCCGCCTTTGGAATATTGCTCAATCCGATGATTGCCGGGGCAGCCATGGCGATGTCGTCGGTGACCGTGGTGACCAATGCCAATCGGTTGAGGTCGCAATAGGTATTTGAAAACCGACTCGGTTTTGGAAACCGAGTCGGTGTGACTAAGAGATCAAATATGTTGAGCGTATTTAAGCGCAACATTAACGAACGATGCTCTTCATCAGTGCATCCTTTGAAGTTGCTCAAAACTTTTCTAATCTACTATTCAATTAGAACGCAATGATAAATTACGACATTGAAGCGAAAATTGTTAGTAACTCAATTATACCTTTTATGATCTTTATTATTATAGGTGTATTTGTGTTTACATTCCCCCAGATGAGCAATAATAGATTCTATACCCCATTCGGCAGAAAGGCTCTACCTTTATTAATTGCCTTGGCATTTCCATTCCTAATTATAACTAGTTTTGGACCAGCACTCCTAGCTATTTCTGGAATCATCGTTCGCCAGTTGGATGGGCAATTGACGCTGGAAATGATAAAGACAGAAGTTACTTCTGGTACGCTAGTGCTTCGGCTATCTAGTGTAATAATCGCTTATCACATCGTCCGTCTTGAAATAAAAAAACTTTCTTTTTTATTTGATAGACATAATGATACAACAAAACAAGAGCAAGAACTTAAGAAAAAAAAGATTATAATCTCAGAAACGCAGTATTTATTTTATGGAATATGTGCGGCGGCGCTTTGGCAAAACTTACTTGACGGTCAAGCATCATTCTATTTTGCATCCCTTACTGCTTGGGCAATGATATATATTCTGGATGATTGGACAATAATTCAAGAATACCTAGTGGATCAAGACATTTATCCGTCACGGTGGCTATACCGCAAGATATATTTATTTAATTTTATTCTAACTGGTTCTGCTTTTTATATTTTCGCATCCGCGAGTATAAGTAGTTCCATTCTATTTTTTGGTATTCCTTTAGTCTGCATTTCACCCTATTGGTTGTTGAAATATAATGAACTGAAGTCACAAATTCCAAATTTATGAAAATTGGAATTCAACGCTGTGGGCAAGTGGGCTGTACTTTTTCCCGTTCGAAAAAAACTTCAATACTACATGTTTAAATTTTCCGAAATTAAAACTTAAATCCTTAATATTGACTATAACTAAATATAATAGCTTGCTCCTAAATCGAGATTTCCTATGCCTGAAATAAGCCGCTTTCTTGGTATCATTATTTCCATGTATTTTGATGAACACAATCCACCCCACTTTCATATTCGCTACAACGAATACAAGGCATCCATGGATATTCGAACATTGAATCTCTGCGACGGGCATCTACCGGCTAAGGTTCGAGGGTTAGTGGAAGAATGGGCCGAACTACACCGACAGGAATTGCTCGAAATGTGGGAAACCAAAGAATTTCACAAAATCCAGCCCTTAGTTTAAGGAGTCATCTATGATCGTAGACATCGTTGAAGCCCGTTATCTGGAAGGTTATCGTATCTGGTTGAGATTCAACACAGGTGATGACGGAGTGGTTGATTTTCAGGATTTAATTGATAAGTATAAAGCAGCCGAGCCTTTGCGGAATATTGAAGTTTTCAAGCAATTTTATTTGGATTCTTGGCCCACTTTGGCTTGGGAATGTGGATTCGATATTGCGCCCGAATTTTTGTATGAGCGAGCCACGGGGAAACTCCACCATTGGGAGCATAATTCTTCGTAAAGCTGTATGTTTTGCTTAATTCAAAGTATACCCACCATCACAAACAATGGTTTGTCCTGTGATATAGGAAGAAGCATCGGATGCCAAGAATGCTGCCAGTTCGGCAATATCTTGGGGCGTACCCAACCGTTTCAGCGGCACTGCCTGAATAAATCCTTCCCGTGCTGAACCTTGCAAGGTTTCTTTGGTTCCATGCGTGTCAATTCCGCCGGGGGCTATGGCATTGACATTGATTCCAAACGGGGCAAGCTCAAGGGCCAGCCCTCGGGTAAACCCAATGATGCCTGACTTGGTTGCGGCATAATGGGTCAAGCCCATAAAGCCGACAAACCCAGCGATTGAAGATAGGTTTATTATCTTTCCATAGCGTTGTTGCATCATGGAATCAGAAACCGCTTTGGCGCAATTGAACGTTCCTTTTAGATTGACCGACATTAATTTGTCCCAGTCTTCTTCCTGCATTTCTGAAAAGGAAGTGGGCGGGTAAATCCCTGCATTATTGACAAGAATATCTATTCTTTGGAACTTATTTAACACTTCCTCCACCATCGCTTTGACGTTGCTCATGTCAGAAACATCGCAACGAATAAAGGTATGTTCAGTGGTTTCTTCATGAATGTCTGCGACAATGACTTTAGCCCCTAACGAGGCAAGCTTGTCTGCTATGCCTAAACCAATTCCTCTCGCACCACCGGTGACAATGGCCACTTTAGATTCGAGCGGTAATGCATTCAATACTGCCATAAATGTAACGAATATTCACTTGCTGATTAATGAGCCCCGAAGATTGGGGAAGCCGCTTCAAGTTGCCCGACATACCAAACTGACATGCAGGAAAAGGCATATCCGACCCCTAACAAAATTATACCGCATCCGACACCACTGCCACCGGGGCAAAACCTCCCCCCGGCGTTCTAAAATTGGTGGTCTGCCCTTGGTATACTCGTGCTGCGGTCAACTGAATCGCGGCACGATAAACATAATGCCGAATATCAAATTTAAGCGAAACCAGTTCACCCTCTACTTTCAAGCGTCGTTCGCCGGGAGGGACAAACGCTTGCGCCACATAATCGCCTTGCAGTATTTCCTCAAACACTCGAAGGGTCAGCTTTTCGCCCCGATAAGCTCCTTTGCCGCCATAGCCCGCCACTGGCTTGAAAAACAATTTCTTGCGCCTACCCCATAAATCATCCGCATCTTCCTTGCGCACGAGAAAGGTTTTCGCAATGCCGCTGGACAACAAAGTGATAGTATTCTCGTCCACACCTATTTCCCTCAAAAGCGCTTCGTCAGTGAGTAAGGCTAGATTGCGTTTGTCGGCATAAAGTGCGTGTGCGCGTGGATGGGGGGTCACCACCACGCCTCTGTTCAAATAAGCCTGGTTAAGGCTGGCATTGGCGGGTGTTTCCAAGCCAAAGTCGATCAGCCGATTGTAAACCATATCAATAGGATGCTGGCGATACCACAACATGCCGTCACGCCAAGACAATTCGTTGGGGTCGCAGATGAAAGCATCAATTCCATGCCTAATGAACAGTTGTTGAAACATCAGGAATTCAGGATACAAGAATTGGTTGTCGGGTAAATCATCGACAATGGCGACAGTACGCAAGGGCGCGTCGCCCCTTTCCGCTCGCCATTCATCCAAGAACATGCTGAGGAAAACTCCCTCCTGTGCCAAAGCATCCGGCCAAAAGGGTAAGGTCGGAAATTCCGCCCCTTGCGTCCAATCCCGGCAATCCCTTTGTGAACGCGCCAGCAAATCATTGAGTAAACCGCCACCCGCATTGGTGTTGATTTCAATCAACTTTGGCCCATCCGGGCTAGGATGAAAGTCATAGCCGAGGAAAACCCCTAAGGCTTTCGGAACGAATTGGGCCGAGGCAGGGGCATAGGCGAGGGCCAATGTTTGAAAATCGCGCATCGCCGCCACCTTTTCAATGGCTGCGACAATGTCAATCTGGCGATGTAAACTCTGTTCATCAACAAATACGGGGGAATCTGCAAAAAGTTGCGGACGCCCGTTGAGAAGCTGTAACAAGGACTCAGAACCGGTGCCCTGTCGCTGCGACAATTCATCCACCATGCGCGTAGGGTCGAAAGAGACGCATCGACACTCGCGGTTGAAAAAGTCAGCCCGACTTTCTTTAGTCATAGAATCGTTTAGGAAGTGTGTTTGATGGCGTGACTATGCTAAAGCATTTGCCTGAAATAGACAAACCTCGCTTTTCCCCTAATAATTGCTCTTTAGCAAAATCCTAAGCTAGACTGCTTTGCGCTCGATTCACGCCATTAATGAAATATCATTTGATCCCAACTATGCTAATCGCCCTCAACCCTCAAGATCCCAACCAGCCATTTCCTGATGCGTCGTTGGCTTTAGATGAGCCAAATGGCCTGTTGGCGGTGGGTGGCTGCCTTTCACCTCGCCGACTCATCAATGCCTACCGGAACGGCATATTCCCCTGGTATGCGGAAGACGAGCCCATCTTGTGGTGGACACCGAATCCACGACTGATATTATTCCCCGAAGATTTGCATGTCTCGCGCAGCCTTCGGAAAACTTTGAGAAGCACTGATTTTAGTTATAGCTTTGACACTCACTTCGAACAAGTCATTAACGCTTGCGCAAAACCTCGCACCTATGCCGACCAAACTTGGATTTCACCCGAGATAAAGCGGGCCTATTGTCGCTTGCACACACTGGGAACAGCCCATTCTTTCGAAACTTGGCTGAATGGAAAACTAGTGGGTGGGCTGTATGGGGTGAGCATAGGGAAGGTATTTTTTGGCGAATCCATGTTCCATCATGCGAGCAACGCTTCCAAAGCAGCCTTTCACTTTGCCGTCCAACGCCTAACAGAATGGGGCTTTCGACTCATCGACTGCCAAGTTTACACCGACCATCTAACCAGCTTGGGGGCGCAGCAAATCCCAAGATCAGTCTTTTTAGATTTGCTGAGTATCTATTGCGAACAACCCCCTTCGGCATCCGCTTGGCAAACTGGAGGCACGAGCCAATGAAACCTATTCAACTGTTTTGGGGCGTTGAACATCCCTGTTCCTATCTGCCGGGGCAAATCTCACGTTCGGCCTATGTGGACCCACATCTAAGGCTGGATGTCGCAACCTATACCACATTGGCTGCACAAGGTTTTCGTCGTAGCGGCGACTTGGTATACCGGCCTCATTGCCAATCCTGCCAAGCTTGTGTGCCGCTAAGAATCCCCGTGTCACGTTTTTCCCCCAACCGCTCCCAATTGCGAACCCTGCGCGATAATGCAGATTTGACCATCACACCCAAGCCGGCGGAATACGTTGAAGAACACTATCAACTGTTCCTGTGCTATTTGGCTTCCCGTCACCGCGACGGCGGCATGGCAGATTCATCCCCTGATGACTATATCGGCTTTTTGGGCAGCGATTGGTCCGACACTTGGTTCGTGGAATTCAGATTGCAAGACAAACTCGTCAGCATAGCCGTGGTGGACCGGCTTGAGAATGGACTGTCGGCGGTTTACACTTTTTTTGATCCCAACTATGAAGCCCGTGGGTTAGGCACCTTGGCTGTACTCTGGCAAATCAAGGAGGCGAAAAACCTAGGGCTTAATTGGCTATATTTGGGCTTCTGGATCGAGGATTGCCGTAAAATGAGCTATAAACACAACTACCGCCCTATTGAGGCATTTATCAATGGGCATTGGAGATCATTTGAAAAAGGCGAGAAGATTGGCATGTGATATGTTAATATTAGTGATTGTATTGCCCCAAGTAAACAAATTGGCAGCCGGTTTATCACATTTCGGAGTTTTATGTCTAAAGAAGATCAGATAGAAATGGAAGGCAAGGTGATCGAAACCTTGCCCAATACCACTTTTCGTGTAGAGTTGGACAATGGTCATGTCATCATTGCCCATATTTCCGGTAAGATGCGCAAGCATTACATACGCATCCTGACCGGAGACCGGGTTAAAGTTGAAATGACCCCTTACGACCTGACCAAGGGAAGAATCACGTTCCGCCAGCGCTGAAGATAGCCCGTCAAGCGGTTTCGGGAGTCTTTTCCCGCAAACTTACGATGGAGAAGGCAAGCTTGTCGTCTTCGACGCTGATTCTCACCATGCCGCCATCGGCCAGCTTCCCAAAGAGTATCTCGTCGGCAAGTGGCTTCTTGATGTTTTCCTGAATCACTCGCGACATTGGCCTTGCCCCCATCTTGGGGTCGCAGCCATGCACAGCAAGCCATTCCCTTGCGTCGGGTTCCAGCGCAAGCGACACGCGCTTTTCCGATAGCTGGGATTCCAATTCGAAAATAAACTTGTCCACCACCTGACGGATAATATCCATATTCAACGACTTGAACTGGATGATGCCGTCCAAGCGATTGCGGAACTCGGGCGCAAACAAGCGTTCGATGGCCTTCATAGCGTCAGTGGAATTGTCCTGCTGGGTGAATCCTATCGATGGCCGGTCAGCATCCATTGCACCGGCATTGGTCGTCATGATCAAAACGATATTGCGGAAATCCGCCTTGCGGCCGTTATTGTCAGTCAGCGTACCGTGGTCCATAACCTGTAGCAGCAAGTTGAACACATCCGGGTGTGCTTTCTCGACCTCATCCAACAACAAAACTGCATGGGGATTCTTAGTCACCGCTTCGGTCAACAATCCACCTTGGTCAAAACCCACATAGCCCGGCGGTGCGCCAATCAAACGGGAAACGGTATGGCGTTCCATGTATTCCGACATATCGAAGCGAATCAGTTCAATCCCCAACACCTTGGCCAACTGCCGACTGACTTCAGTCTTGCCGACCCCCGTTGGACCCGCGAAAAGGAAGGAACCCACTGGCTTTTGGATTTCCCGCAATCCCGCCCGTGACAATTTGATGGCGGCAGACAATGCAGAAATGGCCTCGTCCTGACCAAAAACCAACATTTTGAGATGTTTTTCCAAATCCTTAAGCTTGTCCTTATCATTGGTCGAAATCGTCTTCGGGGGTATTCGGGCAATTTTGGCGACGATATCTTCAATTTCCAAGGTGCCAATTAACTTTTTGCGACGTGAAACCGGCATCAACCGCTGACATGCCCCAGCCTCATCAATGACATCAATCGCCTTATCAGGCAAATGCCGATCATTAATGTAACGGTTTGACAATTCAGCAGCCGTGCGCAAGGCCGACAAGGAATATTTGACATCATGGTGCTGCTCGAAACGTGACTTCAAACCCCTCAGAATCAGATAGGTTTCATCCACACTGGGTTCAGTGATGTCAATTTTTTGAAATCGCCTTGCCAATGCACGGTCTTTTTCAAACACACCACGAAATTCTTGATACGTGGTGGAGCCTATGCAACGCATTTCACCCGAAGCCAGCATCGGTTTAATCAGGTTGGATGCATCCATGACGCCACCGGATGCCGACCCGGCGCCGATGATGGTGTGAATCTCGTCAATGAACAGGATGGACTGCGGTTCTTTCTTCAACTGTGCCAATAAGGACTTGAGGCGCTTCTCAAAATCGCCGCGATATTTAGTCCCTGCCACCAGCGCCCCCAAGTCAAGCGCATAAATGACACTGTCCTTCAGAATTTCAGGCACTTCGTTTTCAACGATTTTCTTTGCCAATCCTTCGGCGATGGCGGTCTTGCCCACCCCAGCTTCGCCAACCAGCAGCGGATTATTCTTGCGGCGGCGGCAAAGCACTTGGATTGTCCGCTCAACTTCATCCTTTCTGCCAATCAACGGGTCTATCTTGCCCTTTTTTGCCAACTCGTTCAGATTGGCGGCATATTTTTCCAGCGGATTGCCGGAAGCACCCGCCTCGCCTTCTTCTTCTGACGAAGCATCCCGCTGGCTACCATCGGAATCATCATGCAGCTTGGATATGCCATGTGAAATGTAATTCACAATATCCAAACGCGAAATGTCCTGCTTACCCAACAAATAAACGGCCTGGGAATCCTGTTCGCTAAAAATGGCAACCAAAATATTGGCCCCCGTCACTTCCTTCTTGCCTGCGGATTGCACATGGAATGCGGCCCGTTGCAAGACTCGCTGGAAGCCCAACGTGGGTTGGGTGTCCCGCTTCACCCCAATCGGGATCAGAGGCGTGGTTTCATACAGAAACTCCTGCAACTCTTTGCGTAACTGGTCGATATTAGCACCACAGGCATTTAAAACTTCCAACGCAGACTGGTTGTCCAGCATCGAAAGCAATAAATGCTCAACAGTGATGAATTCGTGACGTTTGTCGTAAGCCGCACGAAATGCAGCGTTCAAGGAAAATTCAAGTTCTTTACTTAACATGTTAGTCTGCTCCGCCTAGGCTTCTTCCATCGTGCATAAAAGAGGGTGTTGATGTTTGCGTGAAAAGTCGCTCACTTGCTTGACTTTAGTTTCCGCGACATCCCTGGAGAACACCCCGCACACTCCGATGCCACGGGTGTGGACATGAAGCATGATTTGGGTGGCCTTTTCCTCGTTCATGCCAAAAAAACTTTTCAGCACTAGAACAACGAAATCCATCGGTGTGAAATCATCATTCAACAAAAGTACCTTGAACATAGGTGGCCGCTTTAACTTTGGCCGTGCCTCCTGGACATCAAGCTCGTCATTGAGATTGTGGTCAGGGCTTTGTGACATCTTAGGTTATGCCTCTTAATCAATTACAGTTCTAATGTGTCCAATATATCATCGGATGAATGCCTTGTGTAAATACCTTCTGCGTATTCATAACCACAATTTCGTAATAGGACATTCAAGACCGGAAATGGTTGCCGACTAAAGCCAGCCGGCCCGTTTTAACCGAGCATAAAGCGCCAAACAAGCAACGCATAGGAAGCCGAGGACGATGGGGTAGCTGTAGGGCCAGTCAAGTTCTGGCATCATTTTAAAATTCATGCCATAAAGGCTAAACACCATCGTCGGCAGTGCCAAAATCGCACCCCAACCAGCCAGGCGCTTCACAATTTCATTTTGCCCCACGGTCACCAAGGCGAGATAAACTTGCATGGCGGCCGTCAACATTTCCCTCATCCCATCAATGGACTGGTTAATTCGCTTCACATGGTCGGTGATGTCACGATAATAAAACTGGATATCCTCACCGATGATGTCGCCATGGAACCGCACCAACTCGTTGCAGATGTCCAACAATGGAAAGGTCGCACCCCGCAATAGCAAAAGATCGTGCTTAAGGTCATATAAGTGTTCCAGCGTCTGCTGATTGAAGCGCTCCCTGAACACATCTTCTTCCAAGCGCTCGAAACGCTCTTGTAGCGCATCGATCACAGGCTTATAGTGGTCAACAATGAAATCAATGATGGCGTAAAGAGCAAAACCCGGCCCTTTAGCCAAGTTGTCAGGCATGCCTTCGCAACGTTCCCTGACCTTGCTGAAGCTGAGGGGCGTGCCGTGACGAACGGTTACAAGAAATTTAGGGCCTACAAACACGTGGGTCTCGCCAAATTGCAGCGTGTTGCGGTAAAGTTGGGCGGATTGCAAAACGAGGAACATAGAATCACCGTACTCCTCAAGCTTTGGCCGCTGGTGGGCGCTACGGGTGTCTTCTATGGCCAATTCGTGCAACCCAAACTCTTCTTGGATTTTTTCCAGCAACGCCTCGTTAGGCTCTCGCAAACCCATCCAAACAAACGTATCGTCATGAACAATTGCATCACTGATATTTTCAATGGCAATGTCACCCACGCGCCGACCTCCTGTATAGGCGACACATTTCATGACCATGGCTTGATAGGCCCTAGAACCCGTTTGCGGGATGCTTGAATTGGATGAGGAAAATTCGTTCATGGCATTAATCAAACAGAACTGAAGACAAATAGCAATAAGGGCAAGCATAATATCAGCTTTCCGACATCAACCATACACAGTGAATGGACGCTTAAGCCCTTGCACCACTTGCCAAACCCAATCATAAATTATTGAGGACACCGATATGAAGAAATTCATCAATTCCGTAGACAGCTTATTGGACGAAAGCTTGCATGGCTTCGCCCTTGCCCATGGCGACATCGTGCGCTACAACCCCGAACCCCGTTACATCGCTCGCTTAAACCCCAAGGCGAAGGGGAAAGTCGCCTTGATCTCAGGCGGTGGCTCCGGGCACGAACCCTTGCACCTTGGGTTCGTAGGCTCTGGAATGCTGGATGCCGCCTGCCCCGGACAAGTATTCACCTCGCCTACCCCGGATCAAATGCTGGCGGCTGCCATGGATGTCGAAACCGGTGGCGGCGTGTTGTTCATCGTCAAAAATTATGCCGGCGATGTGATGAATTTTGAAATTGCCGGTGAAATGCTGGATTGCCCCAACGCTTCGGTGCTAGTGCATGATGATGTGTCCATCCCAGAACATCAAGGCATGGGGCGACGCGGGGTCGCCGGGACCACAATCGTCGAAAAGATCGTTGGCGCAGCCGCAGAAGCGGGGTTGAATCTTGACGAGTGCAAAGCGCTAGGCGAACGGGTGGTTCGAGCCACCGCGTCCATGGGTGTGGCACTGACCAGTTGCACCGTCCCCGCCTTGGGCAAACCCACCTTCAACATCGCCGATGATGAAATGGAACTCGGCGTGGGCATCCACGGCGAAAAAGGCCGCGAACGGATCGGCTTGCTTAAGGCATCGCAAATCATTGAACAGCTTGCCCACACCATCGATGAAGAACTTAAACCCGCCAAGGGGCAAGAAGTCTTGCTGCATGTCAACGGCTTCGGCGCAACGCCGATGATCGAGTTATATCTACTCTATGATTTGGCGCGCCAATATTGGGACAGTCGCGGCGTTATCGTCACCCGCTCCTTGGTTGGCAATTACACGACCTCATTGGACATGGCCGGCGCGTCCATCACCATGACCTTGCTGGATGAGGAACTGACCCGCTATTGGGACGCACCCGTGCATACGGCAGCGTTAAGGTGGGGGTGTTAGTGGTTGGAATGCCATTGGAAGGCAAAATCTTTAATCCGAGTTTGTAATCCCGTCCGTAACGTTTTGCGCATTGCCTCTGGTTTCATGGTATTACACAAAACGTAAGCAGCGGGGTTGCAAACCCAATACTGTTGAATTAAGCCGTCATTCCGGCATGGACTGCCGGAATCCAGTGCCATGGATGGTAACTTGTCGGTGCATAAGTGT
>CAIYXP010000057.1 GCA_903930145.1 uncultured Methylococcaceae bacterium | reverse complement strand
TGGTGTTAAAGCCTTACATACAGTGTTCTCATGTCGAGCGATTGAATCCTCTGCAAGTAGGTTGACACAATACAAGCCTATTATTAATAAAACATATCGATTACTCAAGTGAACACCCTCCCATTTTTTTCATTGCCTAATGCCCTTCATATTGTCCATAAGTTCATTTTTGAATCTTTCTATATTCTTATGGGTAATTGTAGGATCAGAGTTAGAGAGTTTATTGATCTTTGATTTATAAGTAGAGAATGCCCTATTCGTTTCCTTCAAATAAGGGTCATTTTGCGGTTTAAGTTCATCAATCTTTTTTAGCAAACTTGTAAAATCCGGGGCATCACTGTTGGCAACACTATCAAGTGCTTCAATAATAGTATATTGTGCCAATCCAAGCCGTAAACGCGCATCTAAGGACAGCAATTCTGCATTGTAAATTGGTTCCGCCAGCAGATTTTCCATCTCTTTTGGTTTGGTATGCATTTTCCGAAAAATAGGCTCCGTGCCTTTTATCGATGTATTGGTATTCAAATCAAATAAATAGTGCTCTTCGATAGCGTTTTCTGCCACAGTGGCGATTTCTGCTTGTTGTGCGGGATTGAGACCCTTTAACAGTTTGTTAACTATGGGCGTGATATTCGGTTGGCTGAATAGCCTTTAGTTCTTCAATAAATTTAGCTCTTGCATCCAGTTTCTTTTGGATGGGTTCCCACCCTTCAGGCTCTGGCGTGGGCAGTAATTCGACCAATTTTTGGTATTCGGTTAAGCGAATGGCGTAATCCCCCGTTAAGTCACCTTTGCTTAGGCCGGAATCCAGCACTTTATCTCGTAAACTGGCCCACAAATCATCGACTGTATTGTTCAAGTCGCTTCTATAGTGTTTACCATTGATATTGCCGAGCATATCCACGGCCATTCCCTTGATACCGGAATCGGTGCTGTCGAGTAAACTGTGTAAGCTTGAATATTCGGTGGGACTCATACTCAGCTTGTCTTGCTTGATTTCCTCGGTTATTTCTTTAGCCAATTGAATATTATCCTCGAAGGATTGCCCCCAAGCTATCAGTTGGTAGATGCGAAAGCCAATCAGTGCCAGCACAAATAGCCCAATGCCAACAATTGCACCCCTCTTCCGTTGCTCGGCTTTTTCGCGCTCGATCCGGTCCCTTTCCATTTCATCGTTTATCAGTTGAATCCTTCGGCTCTGCCGGCTCTTCTCGGTCTCATCGTATGCAGCTTGTATCCTTGCGCGTGCGCTTTCCCAACACGCATCCATTATTTTGGTAAAGACTTCCTGGGCATGCCCCGTCCAAATCCCACCTTCTCGATTTTGTTTTTTCGGTTGATTGCTGGCACTGTCTAATTCATAGCAACTCATCAATTTAACAAACCCATAGGGCTTCGATCCGGTTTTGGCCTCTGTCAAATCATCGGTAAATTTATGCTGAAAGCCTTGGACTATATGAAAATCTTGTAATTCAGCTTCAGTCAGGCCGGGGTTAAGGTCACGCTGGGTGAACACCAGCGCCATTGGTTTGCGAGCATGAAACCATTTTAAGATCAAACATTCGACACTGCGGGAAAAAGGGGTCTCATCACTGGCTAGGTGACCTTCCAAATTAAAATTGTTCGAATTCACCAATATGATCAAACCGTCACATAGATCAAGGTAGGTTTGAACTTCCTGCAAGGAGGTTCTGACTTCATCCGGGGTGTCTTGGTTGTCGAGCGCCGTCACCATATCGGCAATGTTGGTAAAATGGCCCCCCGCAAAATCAAGCAAATAAATCGGTAAATATTCCCCGCCCCGATAAGAGCCTAACGGCTGTGCCAACCTTTTGCGTAGTACGGCGGGAATGTTTTCCCCCACCAAAGTGCCTGTAACGGTTCTACCAAGCCTTCTGATTTGTTCTTCGATGTCACTGAAATAATGTGAGCCACCATACTGGGTGGTGTCTACGGTAACGGAGCCGTCCGTATTGGCGGATAGGCTGGTCATCGTTTGATGGATGGCGGTCAAAAAAACGGTTTTCCCTGCCGCCTGATCTCCACAAACCCCTATAAAGACACCACTGCCGTGGTGTTCTTCAATCAGTTCGCGTCTTGTTGGGTTGGTATTATTGTCAGTTAAAGCCATGCCGTTCTCCCTAGGATTACTCGAGTTTGATTCTTCAGTGACAGGGTTCGCCTGATCGGTTCGTTCGGCCCAGCGTCTTCTTGCCTGTTCCAATTGCTGTTGCAATAAGACTCCGCTGACCTTTTCCGTGCCTATCACACGCCTTAAATCCCATCTGCACTGTTGGCAGTCATTTGCCCGCGACGGGTTTTCGTGATCGCACACGGGACACTTTTTCATGTTCATGTTCATGTAAAATTCTCTATTAGACGGAGTTCGATGGTAGGGGTATGTCCTCACACTCAATCAAACTCAGCATGGCATCGTTGGCGGTACTCGCCATCAACGGCCCTAGGCGGCGGCTTTGGTTGGTGATGATGGTTCCCAACAGTTTGCGCACATCGCGGGCATTGCCAAACGCCGGGCCACGTTGACTGTCCCAGCTTCGTAGCAGGGCTTGAAGGGCTTTCAGGGCGGCTTCGCTTAGCTCATAGTGTTGTTCGCCGAACATGCCAAGTGCTATTTGCAACAAGGCATCGGCATCGTAATCCGCAAAGTGCAGGGTTTGTGTGAACCGCGAGGGAAAGCCCGGATTGCTGGCGATAAACTGCTGCATTTCACGCGGATAGCCGGCCACGATGACGCATAGGCGGTCACGGTGGTTCTCCATGCTGGCCAACAGGGTTTCCACGGCAGATTTGCCAAAGCTATCCTGGCCGTCCCGCGTCAGTTGGTAAGCCTCGTCGATGAACAAAATGCCGTCTAGTGCCTGCTCGATTTTGGCTTTAGTGTCGCGTTCGCTGTGGCCCACGTAAGCCCCGACCAAGTCTTCGCGCCTGACTTCAACCACATGGCCCTTGGCGAGCAGGCCCAAGGCGCGGAACACCCTGCCCATGAGCCGGGCGACAGCAGTTTTGCCCGTGCCGGGGTTGCCAGTGAAAACATAGTGCCCGGGTTGGGTGCTGCCGAAACCTCGCCGCTTTTGCAGGGCAAGTCGCGCTGCCAAGTCGCGCACTTGTTGCTTGACTTCGGGCAAACCCACGAGATGCCCAAAGTCTTGCAAAACCCGCTCCGGGTCAAGAGTAGCTTGTTGATTGCCGGCATCCCCCCAATCTTGTGGGCGGTAACCTTCGGGTACAGGCAAATCCACCGCTTCGATAAGCTGCAAGTCCGCGCCCTTGGCATCGGTCAATGCAGATAGCCGGGTGGCCTGACGAGGGATGATCTGTTCATCCAACAATTTCCGCACAAAGCGGGCATTGCCAAAACCAGTCTTGCGGTTGGCGTAGTGGTAGGCGAACAAACGGAGCAGGCTGTCCTCTGCTTGGGGGCTTAACTGTAGTGATTTCTCCTTCAGCAACCGAAGAGCGATGACCAGCAGTTGCGGCGGGGTATAGTCGTCGAAACTGATGGGATCGTTGAAACGTGACGCAAAACCGGCATTGCTATCGACAAATTGGGCCATCTCTTCGGGGTAGCCGGCGACTATGACACAGAGATGCTGGCGCTGGTTTTCCAGCGCCGCCACCAAAGCTTCGGCAGCTTGTCTGCCGAAAGGGTTGTCATTTTGAGTCAGTTGGTAGGCTTCGTCGATGAACAAAACACCGTGGTGGGCGCGGCGCAAGGCATCGGCTATGTTTTTTTCGGCGCTGCCGACATGCTGCCCAATCAAGTTTTTGGCGGTGACTTCTTCGACATGGCCTTTCTGCAATACCCCCAAACGATGGAACATCTCACCCATTAGGCGCGCCACCGTGGTTTTGCCGGTGCCGGGGTTGCCAGTGAACACATAATGCCCCGGCGCATGACCGGCCAAGCTTCCGGTTCGCCGCTGGCTAAGGAGCAAGGTATGGCACAACTGGCTGAGTTTGGCCCTGATGTTTTCCAGCCCCACCAGATTGTCCAAGGGTTGCAGCAAATCTTCCGGACTAGGCAGTTCGTGCAAGCCAAGATATTGGCTCCATTCCTGCAACCTAGCGAACATGGCTTCGGTGATGGCAG
Source organism: uncultured Methylococcaceae bacterium (assembly GCA_903930145.1). Lineage (GTDB taxonomy): Bacteria > Pseudomonadota > Gammaproteobacteria > Methylococcales > Methylococcaceae > Methylumidiphilus. The sequence goes on along the minus strand of CAIYXP010000057.1, from coordinate 10,532 downwards.
CCTGTCCAGCGGCACGGGCGCATAATGCTTGGATCAAATTTTTCACTGCTCTGGCATTGCCGAAGCTTCTCGGGTCGCGAGCTTTATGCCATTGCTCGAAAGCGGCGGGCAGACGGGCTATCAAGTCCGCATCGAGCCGACAATCCTCCTGTTCCAACAGGCGGCAGAATATGCGGTACAACACCTCCGGCGGATAATCTTCCAACTGCCAACGGTTGGCTTCCGGGAAACGGCTTTGCAGGCCAGGGTTGGCGTCTGGCCCTTCGATGAAGTCATTAATCTGCTGGGTATAGCCGGCGATGATGACAGCGAAACGCCCGTTGTAATCGCTCATGGCTTTCAGCAGTGTGTCGATGGCCTCTTGGCCGAAATCGTTGTCGCCGCCTTCGGCCAAGGCGTAGGCTTCATCAATGAATAAGATGCCACCCATGGCCCGTTCAATGGCTGCGCCCGTGCGTAGGGCTGTTTGCCCGACGAAACCGGCCACCAAATCCTTGCGATCGACCTCTACCAAATGACCGGATTCCAACAGACCTTCGTCACGGTACACCCGAGCAATCAGCCTGGCCAAAATCGTTTTACCCGTGCCGGGGTTGCCTAGCAAGGCCAGATGCAAGTTTGCCAGCTTATCGGTGGCGACGGCTGGACAAGGACGCAAGCGGGCAATCTGATGGTCGCGCAAAACTTCCTGCACAGGTCCGTGGCGGCTTAGTTTGCGCTTGGCTTCATCCACCAAAGTGCGCAACCTCGGTGCGAAGCGGTCGCCAAGCCCGTCCAAAGCCTGCAACTCCTGCCAAGCATTGGCTTGGTGAGCGCTGTGCCGTGCTTGTTTTAACATGTGAAACAAGTCCACCAGTTTTTTAACGGATTGCGACAAGTCCTCCGGGATTAGGCTCTGCGCCAAAGCAACGGCGCGCTGCTGAATTTGTAATGGCGTCCAGTCCAACTCACCGCGCAAGCGCATCCGGTGCAGAAAATCCCGAACTTCGTCCGGTTTGGCAGATCCGACGAGGAAACAGCGTTCCGTCCTTGGAGTATCCGCTTCGTTTACAGTGGACATCAACAAATTATGCAACTTGGGCAACCGGTTGTTGATGGCGATCGTTTCGCCAGAGAACAGCACAATGGCAATGTTTTTACTGGCAATGGGCAGATTTGCCGCAGACCAAGTGGACAAAACATCGTCCCACAGGCGCACGGCATCTTCGTCCAAGCGATGGAACAAATCCTCGCCATTGCGGAACACCAAAGCGGTGGGCATTTCGCTTTCGCACATCCAACGATTCAATGCACCTATGGCATCGCTGTCGGACATGCCGCCCATGTCCCATCGGATATTTTCTTCACCCTTCGGCTTAGTGTCGGATTGGGTGGCCGGAGGCATCCCGTCACGCCGCAAGCGGTCGTGGTTCATGGGGCCGCCGATAGTTTTACGGGCAGAGGGCTTGGTGCGTACAGTCTTGGCCGAATCAGATTTTGAGGTTTGCCGTAGGCGTTGTGCCGATGCAGAATCGATAAAATGGATTTTCTTGCGGGGAGAATAATAGATGATGCGTTGGTAGCCTAAACTTCGCAGATGGCAGAGTAGCCATTGTTCCAAGCTTAGTTCACGCAACTGGGGCGTGATGAAACGATCACCGGTATTGCCGTAGAGGGCGAAAATTCTCTGGCTGGGATTGGCAAACCATTCGTCCATTTTAACGTCCTTTATGGGGTGGTTCTGCCCTTGCCCCGTGTTGTTTGACGCACTTTGGCAAAATCGCGGCGTATTTCGTCGCCCCGGGTAGTACGCTCGTGGCCCGGCATGCACTGCAAAGGCTCGCTAGTTAGCCCTTTATTCATGAGCATTTGTTGCAAAGCGGCGGTTTGCTTGGCGGCAAAGCGAGTATCGTTGTTGTTTTTTGGGTAATAGGCAAATTGCACCCGGTTTTTTATTTCTCCAAGGGGTGTGGGTTCCGGCACAATGATGGTGACCATTTCATCGTCGCTGAGGTTTTTCAACTTTAAGTGGTAACTGTTCTTCCAACCCCGTTGCCGGTCTTGCTCTGAGCCTTCCCAAGCGCTGTCCTCCACCTCCCATCCGCTTTTGGCTAGTTCATCCAGAAGGTCGTCGGCCAGATTGACGCGCAATTGTGAGGCGATAAGAGTCTCTTTGGCCTGGCAAACCACCTGCTCCAATTCGCCTTGCCATTGGCCGCTTTGGGCAATGGCTACCTTCAGTTGTTCTAAAGTGAGCTTTTCGCGGTCTTGGTCTAGGCTTTGCAATTGCTGTATCACGGCTTGACGCAAACGAGTCAACGCACCTTCGCTCCAGTAGTCAATTTCGGCATCGAGTTCGACGCTGCCTTGTTCCGTATCCAGCAACCACTGGTTAGTTTGCTTGACTTCGCACTCTGCCAGCAGTTTACGGGCGCTTTCTTGAGCTTCGGCGTAATGCAGGTCCCATTCGGCCTGTCGATATTCGATCTCAGCTTGTAATGACAAAGCTTTGCCATAGAGAGCCTGCCCTGTGGCAATTGCCGCTTGAAAATAGCCTCGCTCAAAGTTGCTTTGAGTCATGGCAAGCTCTGCTTGCAACTTGGCCAACTCGCCGGGTGTAAAGTGATGGTGGCGCAGATGCTGGTCGATAAAGCTCAGAATAAGTTGGGCGTCCTTCAGCCATTGCTGGGCGTAGTTACCCGCATCCTGCTCTTTTTTTTCAATATTGGCGAATCGCTGGTTGAACTGTTCGGTTTGATGGGCAATCAAGTCGAAATATTCCGCCCGCTGGGCATCAAGGCGTTGCCCAAGCGCTTCGAAGCCTTTGTCGAACACAATTTGCTGTTCGTGCAAACGTTGTTGGAACTCTCGCGTATTGGCTTGCAATTCTTGACTTAGCTGGCTAACCGTCTGCTCGAATGCCCGCTGCCGACGGTCATTTTCCGCCCGGTTATGGCGGATATGCTGCTGCGCCTGTTCCAGTTGGCTTGCCCTTGCGTTTTCTCGCTGCCGCAGGTTGTCCACTTCTCGCGCTGAATTCATCAAACGCAAGTGTTCGCTCTCGCGCAGATTGACGTACTTTTCACCACTCATGATCCTTTTCCTTAACTAAATTTTATTAATGCCTTCGCAAAAATACCGTCCACTCTATTAATCATCCTTAAACCCAGTTTTCCATCGTGGATGACTTACTTTATGTTAGCGCAAATACAATAGAAACACTATTTACAAAGAAAATTGATTGGTAGAAATTAAGCTAGAATTTCCAAGATTGTCAATCCAGCATCGGGTTCAAAAAACTTCCCTGCAACCCCTTTGGCCTATGCCCAGACCTACTCTGCCGGGCTTGATTTCCGGCTGTGGAGAGGTCTGGTGGAACAGCGCTTTAAGTATCTTTTGGGGGAAATCTTCATTGCGGACGCCTGGATATCTGCAACATTGGTTTTTCCTTTAAGCGGCTATGGTATCCTTTTTCTCAGCGGCAAAGTCTTAAACTGCTGACTGCTGTGGCTAACCGCCAATCTATGAGGATGCGCTTGTTGTTAAGCCCCCCTTGTATTCCGCCCTTACTCGACGGTGCTGCCACATCCCATGCCAATGCTTGGCCCTATCTAGGGCGTGAGGGCCCAAGCTGGAACATACGATGCCATGAAATATTTGATAGTGCTTATGCTGGTTTTGATAGGCTTTGTGGATGGTTTCGCTAAACAGACATCGGCAAGCGAAAATGCCGATGTTGTGGTGATCGTGGACACCTCCACCAGCATGAAAGAGCCCGGCATGGACCCGGAACGAGCCTCTTTATTGGTCTCTAAGCTGCTGGCGGACATAGTGCCGGGCCATTTGGCAGTGATCCGCCTGTTGGGGGTCAACCCCGACAGCCATCTCCTGCCCAGCCGACCGACGGGCGAATTTGGGCAATGCCCGGAAAACCCGCAAGAAAAATGCGGAAGGGTGGAGCGGGCTTCTGATTGGGAGGCGGAAGCCCGTCAACACAAATTCGGTGCCTTGCCACGCACCCGCCGCGCCGACCCTGACTTTAAAAAAAGTTTGGAAAGCCACTTGGATCAACGTATTGGCAACAGCATGTTCACACTGGCCTTTCAAGCGGCTTTGGGGGTTTTTGACGGGCATCCCGGCTCCAGTCCGCGCATGGTCATTTGGCTGTCCGATGGCAGGAGCGAACACGAAGAGCAATTGAAAATGTCCATCGCAGAAGTCCAAGCCCAAGGTGCCACTGTCGAAGCCGTCGTGTTTGGTGCGGGGGATACCCGCTTGCCCCGCGAGGCCGGCGTGGAAACGGTCAAAGTCTCCAATCCAGCCGAGATGATGTATGCCTTTGCCAATGTCTTTCGGCGTATTGTGCAAGCCCCCTACCGGATCGACAATCGCTATGCAGACAAGCCCGACTTTGAAATCAAGCGGAATGTCGATGAGGCGTGGATCGTGGTGTACGGCGACAAATCCTTGGGCGAAGTGGAGGTCAACGGACCCGGTCTTGCGCTAAAAGCCGACTATGCAGAAGATAACTGGCCTTCGGCAGGTGCTTATAAAGTGGCTCATCTGCAAAACCCACCGCCTGGACTATGGTCACTCAAAGTGCGCGGGGGGGGGGAGGATGCGGCCTACGCCGTCATCCAACGCTCCGACCTGGAACCCCTATTATTAGAACCGGAAAAAGCTTTGGCCGGATCGCGGACAAGCTTGGTGGTCGGCATTGCCAGCGGAACCAGCAAAGAACCGATTAGCGACCCTGAAATATTGAAGGATGCCGCCCTTACCGCCAACGTGCTAGGACGGGATGTCAGTTTGAACGATAATGGTCAGGATGCCGATGCCAAAGCCGGCGACGGACGCTATAGCGGTTATGTCAACTTTCCCTCGGCTGGGCGCATTCCAGTCAAGCTGCATTTGCAAAGTCCGATTGTCAGCCGCGATGCCGATGCGTCCGTGACCGTCGGCGGCGTATTCCGCTATCTCGGGGGGCCATTGGACATCAACTTCGGTCATTTGGGCGTTGGCACGGAATCTTGCCGTCCACTAGAACTGCGGGTCGAACAACAAGGTGACGTGGCGGTTGAGTTGCGAAGCCTCAAGGCATTGCCCTCGGGACATTCCCTAGAAGTGCGGATGCAGTCTGGCGTATTGCGCCCCGATGATAATCACTTGGCTATGGTCGTTGGAGAACCCCTGAGCATTTGCCTCAAAACGGCATCCCGAATAGCCTCTTCGCAAGCCGATGGCGAGCCATGGTTGGCTTTGCAAGCGGCCGGCAGCGAGCAAACCGAACAACGAGCCACGCTCAATTTGCGCTGGCAAGTATCCGGTTTGTCGTTCTGGGCGCTGTGGGGGTGGCTGGTATGGACGATCTTGGCAGCATTACTGGTAATCTTAGTGCTGCTAGGCTTTATTTTGCCGCAACGCTTCCGTGGCGCTTTGGCGGTGGTGTTCGTGCCTGACCGTGAAGATTTGGATGAACAATCGCCACAGCCGGTCAAGCAATGGAAAGGGGTTGGCATAGGTTTTTACCGCAACGCCCGTGCCTACCTTCATCCCGACTACCGGCTTTCCGGCAAACCACGAGGGGCATTGGCCGAACTGTTGGCCGAGCGTGCCGGCAATCGCGTCCTGCCTTGCAACGGTGCCAGCCTGTTCCGCGAAACAGCCGACGGGAATTGGGAGGCGGTTCCACCACAAGGCAGTCGATGCCGTGCTGGCGATGTGTTCAGGGTTGGCAGGAGCGGGCCTTATTTTCGGATAGCCACGAGGGGATAAAACGATGTTGAAACCTCTTTTTGGGGTGTTGCTCTGTTGGATGGGCTTGGTGTTGTCAGTCCATGCCGATACTCGCAATCATGTAAGGGTTGTGTTGGACCTGTCCCAGTCGATGATCAAAAACGATCCCGGCAGGATGGCGATTTTATCCACCTTGCTGCTTTATGACCTAGCCCAACCCAACCCAACCCAAGGCGACAGCTTCAAAGTCATTCCGTTCAAAGAAAAAGGCTGGGATTGGGCCAAGGCCATCCCCACTTCCAACGGCCCGGTGATTGAAGTGGATTCGCTGAATCGCAAGTCATTTATCGACAAGGTCAAGGGATTGGCCTACAACGCCACACGCACTCATTTCTATCCCGGCATCCGTGAAGCCATCCTGGATTTGGAAAATGCACCCAAGGGCGATACTCGCACGATTGTCTTGGTGACTGACGGGGTGCCTGAGGAAAAAACCAAGAATCAAGAAGCCGGACGCATCCAAAAAGAATTATTGCCTTTGCTCGAAAAAGGCGACATGCGCTTATATGTGCTGGCATTTAGCAAAGAAGCCACGGGCAACAAGTCGTTTTTTGATGCCTTGACGAAAAGCGACAGCCTGGGCAAATCATTTTTTGACGAAAAGGGCGACCACCTACTGGAAGGAATGCTGGAATTATTCGCCACCGGCTTGGGCTATGATGTGGATGCGCCCAAACCCCTGCCCCAAACCACTTCATTGCAACTTAACCTAGGCGGCAAGCTGCCCAGAGCAGCGGTCGTCGTCCTCAGCCCCGGCGCGATTGGATTCCCCACCTTGAAGCTTGCACCGCCGCCCAATCAGCCCGTCATCGTCAGTGAAAGCACGGTCAAAACCAGCCCGTCAGGCGTGGCGCAAGGGGCGGCTTATACCCTTGCCTGGGCATTGTCTCCTGCCCCATCGCCCTATGAATTGACCACAGATGCCAAACAAGGCTCAGTTGCGGTGTTGCGGCCTGTGCAAGTGCGGCTGAACGTGCGCAGCGACCCCAAGCGCCCCGGCGTGAATATTGACCGGGCCATGGCAAAAACCGTGCTGCCCTTGGCCTTGGAGGTCAATACCGAGTATGGTGGCAACCCCGGCGATGTCAACGTCAAATATTGGTTGCATGGGCCGGGCAGTCAGGTGGACAAACTGCCCAATGCACCACCGGGTCCGGGCTACAAAGCCCCATCTGCCACCGGCAATATGTACGACATGCCGGTCAAGTTTGCAGAAAACAACCCTCCGAACAAACTGTATCAAGGTACGGTGACGGTCGAAGCCAGCCGTGGTGCAAAAACCGTCGGTGAATTGGCTTCCCCGCATTCGGTCGATGTGTATCCGTTTGTCGCCATCACCCCTTACCCTAGGCAGGTGGATGCCGACCCGCAAGGCTCGGTGTTGCAAAAGGGTGATAAACGTTGCGTGGATTTTGAATTGAAGCTGGATGCAGGAGAATTGCCGGAACACCCGCCTTATGCCGTCCGGGCGGTGTTGCGCCCGGTCAATGCAAAGACCATGGAATATGAATTGAGAAAATCCTCGTTCACCTTGGACGGCTACCCGTTACAGGTGGAAAACCAGCTAGGGGCAATCCCCGGCGACTGGCAAAAAGGCCGGTTATTGGACAGCGAGGCATTACTCGTCAAACACCATGAGTTATGCATCAAAATTGGCGACCCCAAATTCTCGCAAACCACCACTTCGGTGGATTTGCCGGTGCATTTCATCCTTGCCAAATCCCCTTACGACGACTTTGATGTCATCACCCCTTTGACCGTCCGCATCAAACTATCCCCCTCGCCATTTGACTGGACACTCTGGTTGCTACCTGCCTTGGCGATGCTGGCTCTGGCCCTGCTTTGGCATCTGCGTGACCGCCCCGCCCTGCCTGCCGATCTCGGCTATGCCATCATCCCCGATTCCCCATCGGCAAACTTGGTTTCCAAGGCATTTCGAGCTGGATTTGGCCTTAGCCGCCTACTCGGCCTCAAGGAGGAAAAACCCATCATCCCCGATGGCACGACCCGACCCGTGGCTTGGTTATGCCCGGATCAGGGCGAACTTTACCAATTGCGGTTGGCGCAAGGGGTTCGGATGGAAGCAGTGAATGGCGGCGAAGCGGTCAATCTTGCCCAAAACCGCTTAGTGACGGTGGCCGTGCAACTGACTTATCGCTTGCATACACCTAACGGCAACTACCTGTTTAGGTTGGAGTATTGTTAAGGCATGAAAAGAGGGAGTGGATGGATGGCGTGTTGGCTGATTTACGGCCTGTTGCTGGGAATGGCCTCATTAGCCGAGGCCAAGGCCAAGGCCACTGGGCGGCATATCAGCATCATTGTCGATACGTCCGGGTCCATGCTCGGCAGTGACCCGCGACGCTATACCTTGCAACTTTCGCAAATTCTGGCCGATTTATCCGGCAAGGAAGACAGCCTCAGTATCATCCGCTTGCCGCAGTCCGAGCATAGCTGTGCCGATGCCGCCAATGCCGGACTCTCACGGCCCATGAATCAGGCCGACCGGGCCGGTTTTCAACAGAGTTTGGACGCTTTAATCAGCTATGGAGGGGATAATTTCTTCGCCGCACCCATCCATACAGCCGAAGCCGAGTTGGAAAAGTACAAAGAAAAATCCCGATTACTACTGTTTATTGCGGATTCTGGCGGTTTGGGAAACTGTAATGCCGAACTCTCCGCAAAATTGACCCGCTTGAAAGCGCAAGGCGTGATGATCGCCGCCATCAACATGGGTGGACTGGGGGCTTTCGATCACAACCCGGCATTCACCTTCACCAAAGGGGCGATGAATGCCGAGGAATTGGTTGAATCCGTGGCCGAAGTTTATCAGCATTTCATCGGCGGCAAGCAAGCGCAAACCGGACGGGTCCAAGAGACGATTGAGGTGGACATCGCCCCGTTGGCCCAGCAAGCCTTTCTGGTCATTGCGGCAGATGGGGCGATGACGGGCGTAGAAGCTGTGACTGGCAATCCCTCCGCCGAGCAGGTGGAACTCAATCATCAAGGCGGAGGCCAAGCGCTAGGGCTAGATGGTCGCCGCCGCGATTACCGCATCGTTCGCCTCCAACGGCCCGAAGCCGGACGTTGGCGGTTTAAGGCAACCGGCCTGTCTGACCCAGCGGGCTGGATGTTATTACAAGACTCGGCACTTGGGTTTCGATTGATGTCACCACCGAAACTGGCACAGGGTATCGCCGCCCCGCTAAACGTGGAGGTTTATGATCTGGATACGGGGCAACGGGTGGCTGACACCTCGCGCTGGCCGGGCTTGGAGGCCAACCTGTCGGTCGAAGGCCAAACCTTCACGTTTCGAGACAACGGGCAGGACGGCGACCGCCAAGCCGGCGACGGCATCCTGACCGCTTTAGTGACACTGAACCAACTCGGCAAGCACACTGCCCCGCTGCGTTTGCAAAGCGATACGTTAGATCGCTCGACCGAGATTGAATTTCAAGTCGATAAAATCGGCTGGCTGTTGGAAGCCCAAGTCCCGGCCAAAGCCGAAGTGGGCAACCCGCTGAACCTGACGGTGCAAGCCAAGCCTAATCTAGCGGCGGCCTCGCCCGTGCCATTGCGGGTGATTGAAGCAAACAACCCTGCCGGGGTTACCCTGGCTAGTTTGCACGACGACGGGCTGCAAGGCGACAAGCAAGCCGGCGATGGCCTATTTAGTGGCGTTTTCACACCGCCGAAAACTGGCGATCTAAGCCTGAGCTTCATGCCTCAAGGCGGCAGTGGCGGGCTCCCCACCACGGCGACCGTGAAAATCGTTGGCAGCATCAAGTTTCCGCCCGCCGAACCCGTGCAACTCGGTCGGACAGGCAGCCACGGCGAACGCCAATCGAGCTTGGATTTGTCCGCCGCCGTCGTCAAAGGTGAATTCCCCTTGGAACTGAGTAGCGATTTCGCCGCCCCCGGCAGCGTGTTGGAAATCAATTTGGGTTCTGGTTGGGTGGCTTTGGATGATAGTCCCCGCCTTTTGCTGCTAGAACAGAACGGCACTAGGCTGTGGCCTGTCCGGGTGCGGACGGGCGATTGCCCGACGGGTGTCGCCCCCGACCAAGGCTTCAGCATCCAACTCAAAGGATTGGATGCCGACGACCGGCCTTTGCACTACGCCGCCCCGCTCAAACTGGAAATCGTCGAAGACCCTTGGTTGCATTGTTGGTGGCCGTTGCTGGCGACCCTCGCCGGCGGACTGTTGGCGGGGATCATCATCCATGGGTTTTGGTCGCCGTCTAGGTTTTCCCCTCGTTTGGGGGTGATCCTTTCGCCGGAAGAAGACATGGGCGAAGGCTTTTTCCACCCAATACGGGCGCAACGTGGAACCGGCAGCGGATTTTACCGGGATGCCCGTGTCCACATCCGCCAAGATTTCCGTCTATCTGGCAGTGGCAAAGGCAGTATTGCTTGCCTACGCGCCAGTGGCAAGCGGGTCTATATCCACCCGACAGGCGGTTCTCAGCTTTTACGCCAAAACTTGGACGGCGACTGGGAATCGCTCGCATCGGAAGAAACTCCTGTGCATTTTGGTATGGTCTATAAAGATGCCATGGGAGGATTGTTTTTTGAGATTAGAAATGGGTAGTGCAGCAATTGAGTTTGGCTGCTTATATACTCACCGTTCGCTCAATTTTACCCCCAGATCATTAAATTGTGACTAAATGTATCCATTTGCCATGGAAACGCCAATCAACATAACGAGAACCGAACGGGTAGACGACATTCCGCTGCTATTGGCGCAGATGGAGAAG
>CAIYXP010000056.1 GCA_903930145.1 uncultured Methylococcaceae bacterium | reverse complement strand
CGGCTTCAGCCTTGCCGCCTTGGTTGTACTGTGTTACGCCCGATTTTCCTGCCGCAACATTTCCATAGTTAAATTTCACCCCATACTTTTTTTCAGTCTCTTCTACAATTCGATGAGACATTTTGGCATATTCAGTCAAATTGTGATTTGAATCTTCCACGAGTTTCTTTTGAACTTTGTATTTAGCTTCCAATAAAGGATTGTTAATCATATTTTGTCTCCGTAAATAATTCGAGGGGTGTAATAATATCTGGAGTGTTTAAATTCATACGAGCATTGATGATTCTTATGTGCTGCTTTTTATTTGCGTTGGCAAGGTGGTTGCAGTTCCAAGTCAGTAGGAAGTCCAATTTATAGTAGGACGCATAAGCCAAATGTAAGGCATCTCCTGAGAGAGTGCGCGGCATGAGATAATTATCAAGATAGACTTGTGCTATTTCAAAAACCCGTTCATCCGGTAACAGAACTTGAATCTGCTCAATGCATGCTATGAGTTGACCCTTATTTGGATACTCGCCAGTGCTTAGCTCAATAATGCTTTCTTCCGAAATCCATAGATTGAAGTTATCTCGCTCTTCTTCCCACCATTTGCGTGTAACCTCAATATAGGTTCTGATGCTGTCCCTCTCGTCAAAAAGATAGCTTGGAATAGTGCTGTCAAGATAGATGGATCGTTTCATAACAATTTCATTTCTATGTATATATGATCGTTCCCACGGTCTCCGTGGGAACGCCTATTTTCACGCTCCGCGTGACGAACCGCAGAGCGGTTCAAGCTGCATTCCCACGCTGGAGCGTGGGAACGATCAAAACCTGTTGCAAAGCCATTTAGGCTCTGAGGGCGGATTGGCAGGATGCGGAACAACAATCCATCCTTCTGCCGTATGATTTTCCTGCCGTGCTTTCAGGTCGGCATAAATCCTATCCAAATCATAATCCAAGCTGGCGGCGTGTTGTTCGCGGATAGCGCGAACTTCTTCAATAATGCTGTCAGTCTTTGTCGTCTCCCATGAGTTCTTCGAGTATACAAATAAAAGGGAGAAACAAACCTTTCAACCGGAAATTTTCGGCAATCTGCGTTTGTATTTCCGGGTTGGCAATATGCCAACACTTCCATATGCGGCTTTCATGGTTTTGAAAATCAAGCAATCACAAAATCAAATTTCAAGCGCTGGGATAACTTCTGCATCCAATAGGGTAAGCGATTCTTGCGCCGTTGAATAAATTTATACCAATCCTCCTGCCAGTCGATTCCGGCTAAAGCACTGGGTTCGTAGCGGTTCATCCAAAAATACAAACATAATAAATCATCTTGTCTATAGTGCCGGTCGGCTTTTGACAAGCCACGACTGAGCAACAAGGCTAGTTTGAATTGTTCCAATTGGCTAGAATATTCCTGTTCCATACAGGCTTGCACAAAATTTGAATAAAATTCGGCTGGAATCTTTTTATATTCCGCAAAATCTGCAATGATCTTGGTTAATCCATCAATGCTATCTTTGCTGAAATATTCCAGTTCACAAAGCCAGTGCAAAAATTGTAAGTAATAATGGTTCATATAGTATTCTTTGCCAAAACGCTCTGGGTTTTTAGCGGCCAGTAGCTGACGAATATCCAAGGCTTTTTTGGCGTAGTTAATGGCTTTTTCATCCTTGCCCACATCACTCAAGTGGTTCGCGTAATAGCTCAAGGACACTGCATAGTCCGGTTCGAATCGATCTTGATTTTTGGCGGCTAGTTGTTGACGAATATCCAAGGCTTGTTTGGCGTAATCAATGGCCTCATCATTACCATTATCACGTAAACAGTTCGCATAACTGTCCAAGGACATCGCATAGTCTGGTTCAAATCGATCTTGATTTTTGGCGGCTAGGCTTTGGCGAATATCCAAAGCTTGTTTGGCGTAATCAATGCCCTCAACATTACCAATATCACGCAAGCAGTTCGCGTAATTGTTTAAGCACTTCGCATAGTGCGGTTCAAATCGTTCTTTATCTTTGACAGCTAGTGTTTTAAAAATATCCAAGGCTTTTTTGGCATAGCCAATGGCTTCTTCATCATCCTTTCCATCATGACCCAAAAATGCAGCATAATTGCTTAAGGATTTTGCATAATTCGATTCAAATCGGATGAGATCATTTTTGGATAATTGATCAAAATAGCCCAGAGATAGCTTGGCAGTTTCAACAGCCATTGAATTGTCCCCAATCCTATAGGCTCGAACTGCCAAACTTGTTAAATTAACGGCATGTTTAGCAATTAAGCTTGTATCATGAGGTTTCTTGGCTAATTTTTTTTCTGATCTTTCCATTTGGAACGAATCAATTTCATAGGAAAGAAATGCAAGTTCTATAGATTCATTCTCCATTAGTGGTAGCAACAAACCTGCGGCTTGAATTTTTCCGGCAGGGGTTAACTGAGTAAAAGCCTCTTGTGCCAGCCGTGATAATTGGCTGGGGGTTTCAATTGCGACTTGAACGAGGATCTGGCAGCATGAGCAAAAATTGTATTTCAAGGCAGCGACTATTTTGGGCCATAAATCCGAACGATTTAGAGTGAGCCTAGCAATGACGGTTAATGCATGGTGTTGAATCGATTTGTCAGATTGATTGCCAAGGACGGCATTTAATAATTCATCAGTTTGGGGTTGAGATAGAGCCTGTGCGACCAACGCTTCGCCCAACAAATCGGGTTGTACCGCTTGTAATCCTTGATCACCAGGATAAAGCGGGACTAATGCCTTAAATAAAGACGCAAATTGCGTGGCTGGTAAAGGGTATTGCACACTGGCCTTAGTCCAATAAGTGAGCGCTTGTTTGGGTGTGGCAAACCCTCCTGCCAAAGTTGCCAAGGCCAAGAGTTGCTGGGCATAGTTTTCAGGCTGATGAATGGCGATTTCAGCCAATGCATCCGTCCAATAACGACGTTCATGATTGAGTAAAGCTTTAATCAATCCTTCGGCGGTTGCAGGACGTTCACCGAAAAGAGCCAGCAAAGCAGACATTTGCACATACAAAGGCTTGCCGAAATGCTCGCCGGACAAATCCGGGGCAATGTTCGGTTCTTCAAATCCGATAGCATGGGCATAAGCGGTAATGGCCCGTTGATAAGCCTCGGCTCGGCTAATTTCGTCGAGATATAGCCCCGGTAACTCGAAAGGCCCGGTAGTGGCATACCCCCCTAATAGTCTTTCGCACTCGGCATCCCTTCCGGGCAAATTATCCCACCATTCCCCGCCGTTACGAGCCAATAAGAGTAGCCTGACAGCTTGTTGACTGGGTTTTTTCAATATGAGTTTGATCAAGGCCAGTAATACAGGCTGACGTGTTTCGGCATAATCCATCACCATCAGCATAGGTCGGCCTAAGTCAAATAGCGCTTGCCAAAGCTTGGGTAATTCTTGTACGGAATTTTCTTTCGTTAAAAATCCGCACAACCAATTCGCCTTTAGCCGCTGTTGGCATAATTCCAGTGCGAGTCGGGTTTTGCCTACACCACCCGCCCCGGTTTCCAAACGCACCGCCACTGGAAATTCAGTATTATCCAACCATTTATCCAATTCATCTAACCGGGATTGACGCGCTAGATCAAACGGCACTAAGGCTTCATCGGCACGAAGCAATTGACTTTCTGGAATGCCTCGTCCGGGTTGCCAATATTTTACCGGCATGTGTAAAGGGGATTGTGCAAAAGTATCCGATGTTTCGGTGGGTTTTGCCTGTTCGTCTTGTTCGGTCGGCTGTGTGCTGCCATGATTGTCAGTGATTTTAGGGCTACCCTTAGATATATCCCAGTTAAAGTATTTTACGACTTCTTCGACGCAAGCCGGCCAAGTAAATCGACTGAGTTTCTCCCTTAATTGCATAGCACGATTTCTTGCCGCTTCTGGATTCCTAGCGACCTTAGTAATCGCTTCAACAACTTGGTTAAGATCGTTATCCAGAAAAAACGGCGGTTGAGTTGAACCTTTTACTGTTATCAACTCAACATAGCCAGTCTCCGATCCTTGACAAATCTCATTTAGGAATTCATAAACTCCGCTATCTTGGCTTAAAATCAATGGAACTCCAGCGGCGATGGCTTCCCATGCCACCAAACCAAAGCCTTCATGCCATGAAGGCATTAATGCCACACTGGCCGACTTCAAATTATCATAAAGTTCGTCTCGATTTTGCGTATAGGGCAAAGCATGAAGATTGATTCGACCATCTGCATACTCTTCGGCGAACTTATTCAGTTCCTCTTCAGGGTTGATTGGGGTTTCAGTATTTCCATAGTTTTGGCGCGATTCAAAATCGACACCTCGAAGAACCAGCTTTGGCCTTTTGACTAAACTCTCTGGGTATTGAAACTTGTGAGCCTCACTGATTGCTTTGGCGAATCCGGCTATCCCTAAATGGCCTTGTTTGATTTTCTTAGCGTCATCGCTCAATCGACCGCTTAGAAACGCGCTAAAGACGTTGGGCGCGGGCACTGGGGTAATTTCAGCCAAGCCCGGAATAATCGTCTGTATCGGTTTTGGTGAGTCCAGCAATAAATCGCTGAGAGCATCCCGTAAAAATGGACCAACTGCCAACACCAAGTCAGCTTGCTTAAACAAGGCTTTTTGAAATTGAGACTTTGAATAAGCAGATGCCGAATCCTCCGCAAAGGCTTCGTAAGCATCATAGCTCATGTGGTGGATGACGGCAGATCGTCCCCCTGCCTGCTTCGCTGCATGAATGGCGGCCTCCCCACTAATCCGGTCATGCCCTAGCCAGACTGTCTTATCTGGATTAATCTCTATGCCATGTTTGTTGAGTTCGTCAATCGTCGCAATGGCTTGCTCTTTGGTAAAAATCTTATCCTGGGGTGGGTATGGTAGCGGTATTAATGTCACATGGGTGTTGTGTGCTTGAGTAATTTCCTTATCGTTTGCCGTTGACACACAACAGACAATGCTTACGCTCGCATGATAAGCCGCTCCAAAGGCACTTAAGAAATCAGTGTTGAAAGCATTAATGCCACCATATTTACTGCCCCACTGGGAGGCAAATGCGACTAATGAATGCATCGTCATCCTTCTTTGAATTGATAACACGCCGGATTATAACCCTCATTTGCATCAATGAATAGCGCGTAGTTAGGCCGACGAAGGAGGCACATTAATCGAGTCACACGAACAATGCGATTTATACCACTGAGTAGGGTCTGTATGCCACAATTGGACGGTAACAACCACGATGCCAAGTTTTGATGGTTCTCACGACGGATTGTGCGTACTATCTAATAATTTTTGATCGTTCCCACGCTCCAGCGGGAATGCCAACAAGGACGCTCAAGCGTCCAAGAGGAATTCGATAATGTTACAAGACCAACTCATTGAAGAAATCAAGCAAATCCCGCCAGACAAGCTGGTCGAACTATATTCCCTTGTGCATTATTACCGCTTAGGCTTGGCAATTGAGGGGCAAAAGCCTAAGCTTACGGCAAAACGCCCAATCGGATTGGCAAAAGG
>CAIYXP010000055.1 GCA_903930145.1 uncultured Methylococcaceae bacterium | reverse complement strand
TGGATTTCGCCCTGATTAGATGAATAATGTAATATGGCATCAGGTATATCAATTTTAAATCCCAAGGTCTCCATAAATGAGGAAAGACTCAAATTATTTGTTAACTCTTTCTTGAAGGCATCTATGTAACGTAAACTAATCTTATTAAAATTATTTGATTTTTCGCTATCTGACCAACTTTGTAACAAGGCATCTACACCAGCGGAAACAACTGGCTGAAATTCCACCCAAGATTGGTAAGGTGGTGTGGAATTGAAAGGTGGCGTGGCATTGACAGAAAAAAACCCCGCGCCTAATTGATATATCCTCGCGCCTATATCCTCCGAGTTGTGTCGAAACCGATAAACAGGTTGGTACGGCAATTGTGGAAAATGGGGAGGGATCAACCGCTCAATGCGTTGAAATCCAGCCGCCGCAACCTTGCTACCGAAACGCATGTAGAATTCTTCATGCTGATTGGCAACCGGGCCAGACATTGAGACAATCGGGCCACTCTCTTGGACAGACTGGTTCACCCAAGGCAAATCCCATTGTAGTTCTGCAATAATTTCGACCAGCGGTGAATTTTTGAACGAGAGTCCCATGCCTGTTCCAGCGTCACTTAACTTAAACAAATAGGTTTATTATACGACAAAACTAGACGGTATCGTTTAACTTTGCTCCCACGGCAAATCATGATAGCGCCAACCGCCTAAGGTTCCCCTATGTTTGTTGGCATCCAGCGGGCCTTCAAAACCCTCCTCTATGTTGGTCAAATCTTTGTAGCCAACTAGCGCCAAGGCTTTGGCGGCATCCAGCGAGCGTTGCCCACTGCGGCACAGCAACAAGACGGGGGTTTCATGATTAGGGATGCGCTGGCGCACTTCATCGACAAACAGCGGATTGGCCCTAAATTCGGGCAATTCCTTCCAAGGGATGTTGATAGCGCCTTTGGGGTGGCCCACATAGGAATATTCCATGCGGTCTCGCACGTCTAAAAGTACGGCAGACGTGTTGGTGGACAATAGGGTCCAAGCTTTTTTTGGGGTCAGGCTTTTGATTTGTGACATATCATTACTCGGTTGGCGGTATGGAGTAGCCTTTTCTGGCACAATTAGGGTTGATGCTCTTGTCTAAGCGGCAAAGCAATCGCTGAAATACGAATATTCCTTTATTTCCATGGCTTGTGCAAGTCATCAGTGGATGAGTCAATCAAGTTTGGTAACGAGTGAACGGTTAACGTGGTCAAGCAAGCAACTAAAATCAAACCCAATAAAATCGCCGCCAAAATCAAGGCCAGAGCGCCCAAAAAAGCCGAAATCCAAGCTTTTCTGTCCAAGCACGGTCGTAAAGCCTTATTGTTTGGCGGCGAGGTGTTCCCTTGGTTAGGGACTACCCTCGTCCTCGTCATCGCATGCTTGGGCCGGGCGGCGGAAAGTTTTTCCGGGGTGGGTTTATGGTCCAGCCTGATTCCATTTGCCGGCGCGGTATTGTTGCTGTCCACAGTGCTATTCGTAGGTTTCAAGCAATGGATGAAAGCTCGCCCCCCGATGCTAAAATATTCGGCCTACTTGCCTGCCATCATGGCGGGTTTGATCGGCCTAGGTGCTGGTTGGTTTTCACTGAGCCTCGAATTTCACCGCGACTTGAACAATTTGAGATTATTGGTGGGCGGAGTGCAAGAAGCCGAGCGAGCCACCCTGTCCCATCAGGTGTATGCCGCATACCGGCGTACCGACTTGGCCCAAATGCAAGCCTTGGTCGAGCGCGCCAAGCCTTACGAGGCGACCATACGCGAAGCCGCGTCGCTGTTTGAAGTAGACCCGGAAGTATTGCTGGGCATTGGGGCGGCGGAGTCTTCTTTCCTTCCGCGTGACAGCAAAGACGGTGGACGGGGTTTGTTCCAAATCACCGCACCGCCAAAAATCATAGTGGAACGGGTCAGCCGGCATCTGGGCGACAAAACGCTCGATTGGCGGAATATGCGACACAACGCCCTGCTTGGCGCAGCCACATGGCGGCATTATCAAAAGGAAATGAAAAATGATTTGTTCTTAAGCCTGCTGGCCTACAACATAGGCCCGAAGAATGGTGGATTGCTGTCGATCATGCGTCAATACGGCGCGAGGGATTTCGCCTCCGTGCAACCTTATTTGCAAAACCTACCCCGTGATTACCCCATTCGCGTGTTGACCGCCGCCCTTGCCTTCCGCCTTTACCGGCTGGAAGGAAAACTGCCGCGTTATGAAGAAGGCAATAATGCGATGCGGATACAACGCATAGGCATCCCCGGTTTGAGCAAGCCGGGATAAACGGGAGCGACTCAGTCCTTTAGGAAGCCAAGTCTGTGCCAATCAAATAGGGTGTCAAGGCTGATGACGGGCTTGCAGTATAGCCGATCCGCCCTTGCTTGACCGAGCCGGAGCGAAAGGTGAATTGCCAATCTCAAGAAAAATCCTCTGCGCCAGAAGCGTCAATTTTTGTTAAAATGACTTGTTGAAGTATGCCACATGGAACGCAGTACCATGGAACCTTGGGTCAAGCTGTAATCATTGCCAACATCATTACCATAACTCACACCTCTAACATGCGGACTCGCGTTAAAATTTGTGGCTTTACTCGAATTGAGGATGCCAAAGCGGCAGCTTGGCTAGGCGTGGATGCGATTGGCTTGGTGTTTTACCCATCCAGCCCCCGTTTTGTGGATATTGCGCAAGCTCAGGCCATCGTTGCAGCATTGCCTCCCTTCGTGACCGTCGTGGGTTTGTTTGTGGATGAAAACCCGAAGCGTGTCGAGGAGATTGTTCATGCTGTGCGGATTGACTTATTGCAGTTTCATGGCGATGAAAGCCCAGAATATTGTGAATCGTTTAAGCGATCCTATATTAAAGCCATTCGGATGAATGCAGGAACCGATTTGCTAGTGGTTGCGTCATACTATCGTTCCGCCGTCGGCTTACTGCTGGACGCGGATGATCCCTTGGCAAAAGGCGGTACGGGAAAAGGTTTCGACTGGGCTATGATTCCGCCAAGCTGCCCATTGCCGGTCATCTTGGCAGGCGGTCTTAACCCGGGGAACGCAAGGGATGCATTACAACAGGTGCGTCCTTATGGCTTGGACGTGAGTAGCGGCGTGGAGCTTGCGAAAGGTGTCAAGGATGCGGATAAAATGGCGGCGTTTATTAATGAGGTCCAAAGCTTTGACCAATCTCGAATTAACTGAATCTTACAATCTGCCTGACCAACGCGGTCATTTCGGTCCTTATGGGGGCGTTTTCGTGGCTGAAACGCTGATGTTGCCCATCAGCGAATTGACCGAAGCCTATTACCGCTACATGAAAGACAAGGAATTCTTGGCAGAACTGGATTACGATTTGCAACATTATGTGGGTCGGCCATCGCCTATCTATCATGCCGAGCGCCTTAGCCGGGAAATGGGCGGTGCGCAAATTTTCCTCAAACGCGAGGACTTGAACCACACCGGCGCACATAAAGTGAATAACACCGTAGGCCAAGCCTTGCTCGCCAAACGCATGGGCAAGACGCGCATCATCGCTGAAACCGGTGCAGGGCAACATGGCGTCGCCACTGCGACGGTAGCAGCCCGACTGGGGCTTGAATGTGTCGTCTATATGGGATCGGTTGACGTGGCCCGGCAAGCTCCTAATGTATTGCGCATGAAACTGCTGGGTGCGAAGGTCGTGCCGGTTGAATCTGGCTCCAAGACATTGAAAGATGCACTCAACGAGGCTATGCGTGACTGGGTGACGAATGTGGACAATACTTTTTATATCATAGGCACGGTGGCGGGTCCGCACCCCTACCCCGCCATGGTCAGGGATTTTCAGGCCGTCATCGGCCGCGAATCCAAAGAGCAGATGCTGGAAATGACCGGGCACAACCCAGATGTGTTGGTCGCTTGCGTTGGCGGAGGCTCCAATGCCATCGGTCTGTTTTATCCCTTCATAGACGACCATGAGGTCGCCATGCATGGCGTCGAAGCGGCAGGGGATGGCATTGCAACGGGCCGTCACTCCGCCCCGTTGAGTGCGGGCCGACCAGGCGTGTTGCATGGCAACCGCACCTATCTGATGGAAGACGAGGATGGTGAAATCATCGAAACTCATTCCATTTCGGCAGGGCTGGACTATCCGGGGGTGGGTCCTGAACATGCTTGGCTTAAAGATTCCGGCCGCGCTCACTATGTCAGCATCACCGATGATGAAGCCATGCAAGGTTTTCATGCCCTGACCCGTTTGGAAGGTATCATCCCTGCGTTGGAGTCTTCCCACGCCATTGCCTATGCCATGAAATTGGCGACTACCCTTGCCAAGGACAAAACTATTCTGGTCAATTTGTCGGGCCGGGGTGATAAAGACATTAATACGATAGCCGCACGCGAAGGAATTTCTCTGTGAGCCGAATTACTAAAACACTTGAGAACCTCAAGCAAGCCGGGCGCAAGGCGCTAATCCCATTCATCACGGCGGGCGACCCCAGTCCTGCCTTCACCGTGCCTGCCATGCATGAAATGGTCAAAGCCGGTGCGGACATCATCGAACTGGGTGTCCCTTTTTCCGATCCGATGGCTGACGGACCCGTGATCCAACGTGCCAGTGAACGCGCACTCGCCCATAAGATGAGCTTACGCAAAGTGCTTGAACTGGTCAGGGAGTTCCGTCTGCAAGACGATGCCACACCCGTGGTTTTGATGGGCTATTTGAACCCGGTTGAATCCTTGGGTTATCAAAACTTTGTGGACAAAGCGAAGGAAGTTGGCGTTGATGGCATCCTCACCGTGGACATGCCGCCGGAAGAATCGTCTGAATTGCTGCCCATGCTGGATAAGGCTGGCATAGACCCGATTTTTCTGCTGGCACCCAACAGCACCGAAGAACGCATTGCAAAAATGGGCCAACTCGGGCGCGGATACCTGTATTATGTATCGCTTAAAGGCGTGACCGGAGCCTCCCACTTAAATCTTGGCGATGTCGAGCGTAAAATCAAGGAGATTCGCAAATTGACCAGCTTGCCCATTGAGATCGGCTTTGGCGTGAAAAACGCAGAAACCGCGGCTGCTGTTTCCAAGCTGGGAGATGGCGTGGTGGTTGGCAGCGCCTTGGTCGGAAAAATTGAGTCTGCGGGAGAGGATACTTCGCTCGCATTACGAGACATCACCGATTTGCTAAGTTCCATGCGCAAGTCGCTTAATGCCTGATTAAACCCTGGGGTCTAAAGTGAGTAGTTGGTTTCATAAAAAGGTATTGTCGAAGATCCGCACCGATGCATCCACCAAAAGCGTGGTGCCGGAGGGATTATGGTGCAAATGTGACGTGTGCAGCGCCATCCTGTATCGTGCCGAAGTCGAGAGAAATTTGGATGTCTGCCCAAAATGCAGCTATCACATGCGCATTCCCGCACGAAAACGCATTTACGCTTTTTTGGATTCTGAGAATCAAGTTGAACTGGCGCACAATTTAAGCCCGTTAGACCCTTTGAAATTCAAAGACAGTAAAAAGTACAAAGACCGTTTGTCGCAAGCGCAAAAACAGACCGGGGAGAGGGATGCCCTGATTGTCATCCATGGACAATTGAAGGGTCGGCCCGTGGTGGCGGCAGTGTTTAACTTTGAGTTTATGGCTGGCTCGATGGGTTCTGTCGTTGGCGAAGGATTTGTGCGCGGCATTAATGTTTGCTTGGAACATCACATACCGATGGTATGTTTTTCAGCCAGCGGGGGGGCGCGTATGCAGGAATCTTTGCTTTCTTTGTTTCAAATGGCAAAGACTAGTGCTGCATTGGCAAAAATGGCCGATGCCGGCCTTCCTTTCATCTCGGTGATGACCGACCCCACCATGGGTGGGGTGTCTGCCAGCCTGGCAATGCTGGGTGACATCAATATCGGTGAGCCTGGCGCTCTGATCGGCTTTGCCGGTCCACGAGTGATCGAGCAAACAGTACGGGAAAAACTGCCGGAGGGTTTCCAGCGAAGTGAATTCCTACTTGAACATGGGGCCATAGATATGATTATCGATAGGCGCGAGATGCGCGATAAGATAGCCGATTTGCTAGACATGTTGATGCTAGGGCGAAGCCCTTTGTTCGCATCATCGGAAGCGTCAGCTTAAGCTAAAGGGCGCTTGACATCAACACTCCGATGCGTTTTACCAAGCTGGAAGAGTGGCTGGCTTGGCAGGAAACCCTGCATCCCAAAGCCATTGATCTAGGCTTGGCCCGTGTACGTTCCGTATACAATGCTTTTATGCCCGGAAGACCCATTCCCTTTACGCTGACTGTCGGGGGGACGAATGGCAAAGGCTCAAGCGTAGCCATATTGGATGCCATTTTGCGGGCGGGGGGTTATCGTGTTGGTACTTACACCTCACCCCATTTGATGCGCTATAACGAACGAATCAGAGTCAACGGTGAGCCAGCCAAAGATGATGCCATCTGCGAGGCTTTTTCCCGCATTGACCGGGCTAGGAACGAAACCAGTTTAAGTTTTTTTGAGTTTGGCACTTTGGCCGCACTTGATTTATTTTCCGCCGCAGAACTTGATGTACAAATCTTGGAGGTTGGTCTGGGCGGACGCTTGGACGCGGTGAATATCATCGAACCCAATGCTGCGATGATTGCCAGCATTGCGATTGATCATCGGGATTGGCTTGGTGACAGCAGGGAAAAAATCGCCTTGGAAAAGGCAGGCATTCTTCGTGTCGGCAAACCTGCGATTATCGGCGACCCCAATCCGCCAAAAAGCCTGATTGACTATGCCGCGACCACAGGCATCACCTTGTCACAACAAGGGATTGATTTTTGTTGTGAACGCACCACCACTGGCTGGAATTGGCAGAGTAGATGCCTGAGATTGGAGCAACTGCCGATGCCAGCGATAGCCGGGGAACATCAACTGCTCAATGCGTCAGCCGTTCTGGAATTATTGCATTCGGTAAGTGAGCAAAGGCCGGTGCGAGAGGCTTCCATCCGTCTCGGCTTGGAGACGGTCAAGCTGGCGGGTCGCTATCAGTATTTCGACGGACCTGTTCCGGTGCTGGTGGATGTGGCGCATAACCCCCAAGCGGTCGAAACCTTGGCAGACTACTTACGCATCCACTTCCATGGAAAACGAATCCACGCAGTGTTTGCGATCATGAGAGATAAAGATATTCCCGGAGTCATCAACCCGATCAAGTCTTTGGTTGAGCGTTGGTATTTAGCACCCGTACCGCTTGCCCGAGCGACTAGCGAGTCAGAGCTTAGGGCAATATTTCATGAATTGTCCGTCGAAAATCTGGAAGGGGGGTTTAAGGATGTATCCGAGGCATTTGCGTTGGCCGAGACAAACGCCAGCGAAGGTGATTTGGTTTTAGTGTTTGGCACCTTCCCCCTAGTTTCTGAATTTCTTGCCCATAACCCACGATTGTTGCAGAGGTAATCAAATGGACCAGCAATTAAAGCAGCGCCTGATCGGAGTAACCATCGTCGTTGCCCTGGTCGTCATATTCGTTCCCATGCTCTTCGAAAGATCAGATGACAAGGGGAAATTCAATTCCACAGGAGTCCCTCCACTCCCCGATGATGTGATGGAACAAACCATAGAACTTCCCAAAACAGCAGACGAAATCGGCCCCAAGGAAGAAGAGCAAAAAAAACCTGTTGATGAAGGCTTTAAGCTTGTACCTATGAACGAGGAACCCCCGCCCAAACCGAAACCCGTTGAGGGGCAGGCGGAAAAGCCCGCAACTAACCAAGCCGTAGAGGCGGACAAACCTGCCGTTTTGGAAAAGGAGCCAGAAAATAGGCCAGTAACGGAAAAAACGGGCAAGAAAATCAAACACGTGATAAAACCCATCGAACCGGTTAAGCTGGCCCCTAACCACTTGCAGGATGAAGAAAAGCTTGAACCCAATAGTAGGCATTCGACTCAACCGAAGACTGCCTCCACAACGAAAAAGTCCAAAACGGGTTCTCCAAAATCGGCTCGCAACTTAAATGAACAACCCGAAGGCTTGGATGGTAGAGAAGTGCCAGCTCCCGTCCCCTTTAAAACGAAAGCACTAAGCCCCAGCACCAACAAGCTTAAATCCTCGACCACTTCTACGACTAAGCAAGTCGATACTGCTGACAACAAATCCGAGGCTGCAAAAAAGGCGGACGCATTGAAAGACCTTGTCAAACGCCATCGCTTAGCCAGGGAAAACAAGCCTAAGTCTTCCACTGTCGTACCCCAAATTGATAGGGATTTGGATGAGGAGCCTGTTCCAGCGCCTGCAAGACCAGAAACCAAACAGGCCAAAACCAAAACATCCAGTGGTTCTAACCCAAAACAAACCGGGGCCTCGAATAAAACCGTGGACACGGCAAAAAAGCCTGGCACCACTAAGCCGCCTGAACCCAAACCATCAACAGTGAAACCTGAAAAGCCGAAATCAGTGGCGACACCTACCCATTCGCCATCCAAACCGAAGCCCTCTAAACCCGCGCCCACGCCTGTGGACCCGGCAAAGTCAGGCGAACCGGATAAACCCAAGCCCCAAACCATGGCACCAGGCAGACAGAACCTAGCTTCCATGACAGTACCGAGAAGTTAATCGTGTGCCGGAACCTGTCTGGGCATAAGCTTAGAAAAGGCGAATAAGATTTGGAGTTTGGGTACAGTGACGTGAAAGCCGCCGTTGCCGATTTTATATGGGTGGATTACTGCATCATCGGCCTGATCGCAGTGTCCGCCATCATCGGCCTATTTCGAGGGCTGATACGTGAGGTTTTTTCGCTGGTTATCTGGGGTGCGGCGATGTGGGTTAGCCTACATTTCAACCATGCATTGTCCGCTTACTTTGAACATGCCATCCCGGTGATTTCAGCCCGTCTCGCCGTGGCTTTTTTGGTGATTTTCATCGGCATTTTGCTACTAGGGGGCATTGTGGCTTATTTGCTTGAAAAGTTGGTGGACTTCACCGGGCTAGGAGGCACCGACCGGTTGGCGGGATTGTTGTTCGGAGTGGCGAGGGGTATGTTGATTGTCTCGGTGCTGGTACTATTGGCAGGCGTGACCCCATTCCCAGCCGAACCGTGGTGGAAGCAATCCAAATTGATTCCGCCTTTTCAATCGCTGGCTTTGTGGTTGCGTACCCAGATACCTTCCGGTCTCGCCGCCCAAGTCAAATTTCCCGAAATATCCTTAAAAAGGTGAAGCGTTATGTGTGGTATTGCTGGCATCGTTTCCAATGAAAACGTCAACCAGGAACTGTATGAAGCATTGACGGTTTTGCAGCACCGTGGGCAGGATGCGGCCGGCATCGTCACCTGCGAAGGGGACCGTTTCCACATGCGCAAAGACAGTGGCTTGGTTCGTGACGTATTCCATACCCGGCACATGCGCAACCTGACCGGGGCGATGGGCATTGGTCATGTCCGTTATCCCACTGCGGGCTGCACCAGTTCTGCCGAGGCGCAACCGTTTTACGTCAATTCCCCCTATGGCATTGCACTGGCCCACAATGGCAACCTCACCAATGCCCCTGAACTCAAGCACGATTTGTTCGTGGAAGACCAGCGCCATATCAACACCGACTCTGACTCTGAAGTCCTGCTCAATGTCTTCGCCCATGAATTGCAGGAGATAGGCAAGTTGCGCATAGACGCGGAGGACGTGTTCAAGGCGGTGGCGGGAGTGCATCGGCGTTGCCGGGGTGCTTATGCGGTCGTTGCCATGGTCACCGGTTTTGGCATCATCGCTTTTCGCGATCCCTTTGGTATCCGGCCTTTGGTTTTCGGTGAACGATTCACCGATCATGGGGTTGATTATATGGTTGCGTCGGAAAGCGTGGCCTTGGATGTGCTTGGCTTCAAGATGGTACGGGACATCTTGCCCGGTGAAACCATTGTCATTGAGAAAAACGGGACACTACACGCCAAGCAATGCGCCAAAAGCCCAATTTATTCCCCATGTATATTCGAGTTTGTCTATTTCGCCCGGCCTGACTCCAAAATCGACGATATTTCGGTTTACAAGGCAAGGATGCGCATGGGTGACAAACTGGCCGACAAGATCACCCGCGAACGCCCGGATCATGACATCGACGTGGTGATCCCGATCCCGGACACTAGCCGTACCGCCGCACTGCAACTGGCGACGCGCCTAGGCGTGAAATACCGCGAAGGCTTCATCAAAAACCGTTACATAGGCCGAACCTTCATCATGCCCGGTCAAAAGTTGCGGGAAAAGTCCGTGCGCCAGAAACTCAATGCCATCGACTTGGAATTCATGGGTAAGAATGTGTTGCTTGTTGACGATTCCATTGTGCGTGGCACTACCTCGATGCAGATCATCCAAATGGCCCGCGATGCTGGCGCGAAGCAAGTGTATTTTGCCTCGGCCTCGCCGCCCGTGCGCTATCCTAACGTGTATGGCATCGACATGCCGGCGGCAGCGGAGTTGATCGCCCATGGTCGCAGTGAAGAGGAAATTCAACGGGAATTGGGTTGTGACTGGCTGATTTATCAAGATTTGGCAGATTTGATCGAAGCCGTGCAGAGAGGCAATCCCGATGTCGTCCGTTTTGACACCTCTTGTTTTAACAACGAATATGTCACTGGCGACATCAACCAAGAATATTTGGATCATTTAGGCGAACTGCGCTCCGACGAAGCCAAGGCCGAGCGTGAAGACACTAGCATGGTGTTGGAGTTGCATAATGCGGGGTAGGATTATAGGATTTATTTAGGATTTCTATTCCCTGCGCTGCGCTTGGGGCAGAAATCATAGATTAAACATGAAAATATGATTTGCTTTACTCTGGCTTCACGCACTGATTCTTACATTTAGCATTCAATTGCAGAGATTGAAATGAATAAAAGCGAGACCGAAAAACCAAGAGAACTATTAAATAGCCTGAAGATAAGAAATTTCAGGGCATTACAAGATTTTCAAGTTAGCAAATTAGGCCGTATAAACCTTGTTGTAGGTAAAAACAATAGTGGTAAAAGTACTGTATTGGAAGCTTTGAGAATTTTTGCTGGTCGTGCTAACCCTATATTGCTCGAACAGATTGCGACCGAACATGATGAAAAAGGTCGTATAATTAATAATGACTCTATGGATAAGATTTCAGAATTACCGTTTAAGAATTTTTTCACGGGAAGAGTTTTTCCTGTAACTGATGATATTAGAATATACATTGGTGAAACCGATCCTGATGAAAACCGATTTTTAACAATCTCTCATAGATATTTTGAAGAATACGAAGTAGAGGAAAAACAAGATAATGGACCAAGTATATTCCGCACTAATAGCAAAATCATATTAAAAAATGAAATACATAATATTCAAAGCAATTATTTAAAGCAGTTTTTAGTAATAGAAAATAGTGGAACAAAAAGCTTTGGATTTATTGAATTGGACGACTCTATGCCTGGAAGATTAAGAAATGTTTATTGGGATTCAATTGAAAATATTCCATATAGTTTTGTTCCCACCCAATTTGTTTCTGTCGATGATTTGGCGGATATCTGGGACAATATACTATTTTCTGACTACGCAGCTTCTGTTAAGCAGGGTTTAGCTATTATAGCTGAAGATTTTGAGGATTTAGGTTTTGTGAAGGGCGATTCGACGACAGGAATAGGTCTTTCACAGTGGGGTAGAGGGATGCCTATGCC
>CAIYXP010000054.1 GCA_903930145.1 uncultured Methylococcaceae bacterium | reverse complement strand
TGGATTTCGGCATCCATGCCGAAATGACGGCTTTTCTGGTTTGGCTGGACTTGTGTATAACGATGAGATCGGGAGCTTGGGAACCAGCACCAAAAGCGATGTGTACTTGGCTGATTTGGCCTATTACTACAGCTTCCGGGAAGACGCCCGCCGAGGCATTCCCGGCACCGAAGCAATTTACAATGAACTCGCTTCGCGTTTCCCCGGCCCCCCACGAAAAACATCCGGCTCGCCCTTTTCAACAGACCCGCAGGATTAAAAAAGTATCGGCCTAGGGTAAAAAACAATCGAGGTCGGTGTCAATTTACCCCAAGCCGACTCTTTTTACATCGGCTTCGATTCTTTTTTAATCGGCGAGGGCTTTCCAAGCATCTAACTCGATGCAAAAAGAGCCCCCGCCGATATTATTGCCCCCGGCTTAGATAAAATATTGATGGATTTTCCATGCGAGTGCATCCCGCCAACTAACCCCTACTCGCAATCCCCCAATTGCAACAAAGCCGTTTCAAATGCGCTTTGATCGTCCGGGTTCTTCTTCATATTGGCCTTTAATGCATTCATCTTGTCTTCCGTAGGCTTCAGCCGTTTATTAATGGCATCCAGTTCCGGCCCTAAGGCATTCAATTTGTCCTGATCGTGATGCTGGTGGGCAATCAATAACTGGACTTGGATTTTTTTCTTCTCGCATTGCTCCGCATGATGCTGCTTGCTCAATTCTATGGCCGCTTCCACATCGGGGCTTAAGGCGAACGCCGTGCCGGAAAAGACCATGGGTATGGCAAAAACGGAAAACAACAGGGTGAACGAGTGTTTACTCATGTAAGCCTCTTGACGGTTGTAATGGTTAAAGTGGTGATGGCTCGCTCTTTTCAGCGCTAAATGGATTTCACAGTGCTAATAATAGGCGGCGACACCACTTAGGTGCAAACAAAATGAATGGATGCCCGTCATAATCCTAGCGTTCAGCCAAAATATTGCATATAATATCTTTACATTGCCGAGATGGCGGAACTGGTAGACGCACCAGACTCAAAATCTGGCGTTGGTGACAACGTGCCGGTTCGATTCCGGCTCTCGGTACCAATTAGGGATTCCAAGCAGTCCCGAGTAAGACCAAACCCGCAAGTTTTCAACAGCTTGCGGGTTTTTTTATTGTGTCATACCGTCCCATATGATAGCCTCAAAGCCCAGTAGTGTTGACGGTATCTTGAAGATACCGCCAAGCGATACTGTCAAAATCAGCATTTTGACAGGCGACACATGCTCTCAGACTTAAAAATCTATGCTTGGAAGCGGCGACCTTGGAAGAAATGACGCAAGCGGCAAGCGACTTGATACCCGAACTGTTAATCCTCAATGGTGTGTTAAAGCAAGGCGACAACAACCAGTGCCTTTTTGAGTCTTACCCAAATTAACCACGAACGGAGATAAACCCCATGTGTGAACCCAACACCCTTGAACGCATCACCCAAGCGGCGAAAAATCTGCCGGAACATGCCGCATTGAAAGCCTTGGCCTATTTGGAGGACATGCTAGACATTGAAGAAGCCAACCGGCGCATAGCCGACCCGCAAACCCCTATCCCACTGGAAAGCATCATTCATGAATTTGGTTTGGAAGATTGAGTTTGACCCAAGAGCGCGGGAAGAGTTTGCCAAGTTGGAAAAGGTCATACAACGGCGCATTGTGAAATATCTCGCCCGACTCCAAAGCAACCCAAGGTTACACGGAGCGGCGTTACAGGGTGAAACTTTAGGCGATTACTGGAAATACCGCGTTGGAGATTACCGGTTAATTGCCGACATTCGAGACAATGTTTTAACTGTCTTGATTGTTGCCATAGGCCACCGTTCGGACGTTTACCGATAAAAATCAGGTCTACCTATTGCCGCACCTAATAATGTCAACTCAAAGCATAATCCGAAAAAAAAACCGTTACGCCCTCTATTGAGCGGACTTATTAAGCCGATTCAATTCTTCGCCTAAACGCTGTGGATCCCAACAGACTAAAAACTCCCATAAACCTAATCCTTTCCAACGATTGACGGCAGCCATCCAACGTTGGGCGGCTTGGTGTTTTTCATTGGTTCCGTCAAAGGCCCGTCCCTTGACTTCCAACACGACGGTCAAGCCATTGGCAAGTTTGATGAGGAAATCCGGTTCATAAACATGCGGACTGCCGTAAAGCTCATAGGGAATATTGAATTCCAAGCGCTCGTTGCGGACATAACTGACTACCACGCCTTCCAAGGCCAGCTTTTCCAATTGGAACATTGCCGCTTGCTCCCATGAATTCGTATCACAAGCCACAAAGTTCAAATGACTGGCCTGAGTCGCCTGAATGGGTTTCACCGTCTTGAAATTAACCTTGGCAGTGCTGCTGATCGGTTGATAGCGGTTTAACCGGGGCAATAGCGGCACTTCGCCTTGTGACTCATCCGGTTCGATGGCACTCATTAACAAACCGATGATTCGCTGTGCATAGCTTTGCAAACCAATTTCGCAAGGGTGGCATCCATTCAAATCGACACGGCTTGCAATGTAGTCTTGCACGATAGTCAGCACTTGCGGAAACAACACGGCGCGGCCTTGGCGTTTCAATCGCTCCTTGCCGGGTTGGGAGGCATCGGTCAAGGTGCGGACAATTTCACGCGCCATTTCAAAGGCGATGGTCTGGGGATGGGTGGAGGCATAATAAGCTTGCCGGTCTACCAATTCAAAACCAAAGCCACCATGGGCGCTAGGATGCCCAATTTGATAACCAACTTGCGGACGCACGAAAGCGGCTGTCGGGGTATTGGATGGATCAAGCTTGATCCTTTCCATAGTCTTCACGTCACAACGAATATGGTGATGCTTCAAATCCACCACATACCCCTCCACCACCGGAAAGCGAATCTCCAACGCATTGCGTTCAGGCAGGGCTTTGATTTCATGCAAAGGCCGTTCTGGAGGCAATGGGCCATTGATCGGTTTTCTGCCCTTGAACGGGATTAGCGAAAAGGGTACGCCAAACACATCGACGGTTTCCTCGGTCAAAAAACCCGTTGCCGGGTCTGGCGTGTAATCCATGCGCCTAAGCCCGCGCCCGACCACTTGCTCGCATAGCAATTGACTGCCAAAAGCCCGCAAACCGAGAATATGGGTGACGTTATTGGCATCCCACCCTTCGCTCAACATATTCACGCTGACCACGCAACGGACATGCCCGCCGGCTTCACCTACTCGGCCCACGGTCGAAACAATCTTGCGCAATTCCTCGGCGGCTTCTTTGCGTGTTGCCTTGGGGTTTTGGCTTTCCGCCTGTCCCAACAATTCGGAGTCAATCCGCAACGTCACTTCCGCGCCCGGTTGGTTCCAAAGTTCGGGAAAGCCTTGCAGACCCGGCCCATACTGTTTTTGCGGCTTGGGCTTCTTCTTTTTCTTTGGAGTTGCTTCGTCTTCCTCCTCTTCTTCCGGTAACTCTACCTCAATCATTTCCTCGCCGGAAATCATTCGATGGAAATGTTCGGCAATGTCCACATTGTCACAGACGACGATCATGACCGGCGGGGTTCGCACTTGGCCCGGTGCCAAGTCTTTGCGCTTTTCAAATGCATCCTTCCATAATCCCGCCAAAGTCAGCAAAGCGCCATCTGCTTCACGATATACCGACGTTGGCTTGGGCTTGCCCCCCGTCAATCTATCGCCGCGTTGCATCTTGCTCATTATGCTTTCCCAAAGCCTGAAATAAACCGGGTCAGGCCGTCCGGTATTGTCGATGGCGGGTAATCTTGGAATCTTGGTGATACCGCTTTCAATGGCATCGACTAAGCTAAAATCGCTGACAATCCAAGGCAGGGGCGAGCCTTCCGGGTAGCCGCTGCCTTGAATATAAAAAGGGGTGGCCGACAGATCCACGCAAAAGGCAATGCCGCAAGCCGCGTTAAGCTTGTCCAAGCCCGTCACCCAAACCGTGGCTTCCTCGCGGTCGGCCTTTTCATCATCGCTGAGTTTGGCATCGGGTGAAACTGGCGCGGGACGGTAGGCATGATGGGCTTCATCATTCAATACCATGATTGGCTCTTCATTCCAAAGATCGCCTAGACGGTTTTTGGCGAAAGCGTCTGGTGTTTCTTCGCCCAAACGCCCCACGGTCACGCCACCGACTTTGATAAATTCAGATTCCGGCGCAAAGAAATGCCAATTGCTGACCAGCACCTTACCCTTTTGCAATTCCGGTTTCAGATTACCCGGAACCAAGTCGAACAGATCGTAATAATTGCCCAAATCTCCGGGCCGCAACACTGAAAGCCGTTCCTTAATCGTCAAATTGGGGCAAACCACAAGGGTTCGATTAGGAAAGCGCGAATCGCCGGGATTCCTGCCCCGATTGCAAAACGCCCAAGCGATCAGCATCGCCATCACTATCGTTTTGCCGCTGCCAGTCGCCATTTTCGCGGCATAGCGGGTCAAGACCTGGCTGTTCGCCTCATTGGGTTGGTCCACTAATTTTGGATGCTGCGCCACGCCGGCAATCCATTCCATGGGCCTTGGGTTATTCCCTGCGCAGAGGTTTTGATATTCATCCAAGCTGAGTTTTGGTTTGAACCTGGGACCTTTGCCCATCTCCATAATTTCGCGCAAATAAATGACCGTCTCCACCGCCTCCAACTGGCAAAAGAATAAGCGGCGATGCCGATCCTCGCGCCACCAATGCCTAAGCAATTGTTTAGTGGTTTCGGACGCATTCCGCCATCCCGATTTTCGCCAACGCTTCACATCTTCCCGAAGAATATTGACCAAGGGCAAGTCTTCGGATTCTTCCTGAGTGCCAAACCCCTCAAGGCGTTGTTGTGCGGTTCCAGTGCGCTCGACCTTATACCAATAACTGGCCGGCCTTCTGAACATTTCTTGATGGGGAATGCCGGTTTCCGGGTCATACAGCCAATGTTTGTCCGGCTCTTGGTAAGGCGAGCAGATGATGGGTTTTTCGACGGGTTGGATGGGGATGCTTGGTTCGGTCATTAGAAATTTGTCTAATACAGTTAAGAAGATTTATCTCTTAAATCGATTCGTAGCACTTGCAATGTTGGCAAGGTTATTTTTTTCGATGTATTCCAATACTTCGGAAAGTTCTTCGCTTTCTTTCGATTGCCCACTTTCTTCTTGTGCCAGAGCAAAATCTTCTAAAGAAGGATTTGTGCAAAGAGAGCCTCGTATTTGATCTTTAGGTATTCGCCTACCATCCAAAATTTGTTCCAAAACTTTTGGATTAAAGTGATACATGGGAACTACCCATCTAAACTCCTTGAACATTAACCGAGCCATTGCTTTTAACTGAATCCGGCATGGAGGATGGCTCCAATCCCAACTATCCTCAAATATACGATACCGATAAATTGTTTTGTCTCCAAGTTCTGTTATCTTTTCCACTAATAATAAAACCAAAGGTTGCTGTCTATCAGCATGATAATCTAAATTTTTCACACTATAAAGCACCCTAACAGGATTGAACCAGTCATTTTCAACTAAATTTTGCAGTGCTTCAAAGAATATTTCAGGTTGTTTATAACAAGAAATATATTCATAAATTTGATCATCTATACCATCAAGCCATGCTCTTCTGACTCCGAAAAGATTTGCTGTTCGATCTAATATTTCATTGGTCAACGCAGGAAGTAAAATGTCTGTTTTTTGAAGCTTATCAAGACTTAATCCTGGGATAAAATGAGGAATTTGTGTTACAGCAATGCCGTGTTCTTTGAACAATTGCAGAAATCTCGAAGCAACTTTTTCAATGGGATG
>CAIYXP010000053.1 GCA_903930145.1 uncultured Methylococcaceae bacterium | reverse complement strand
TGTCCGAACAGCATACGGCTGGTATGCAGCCTGTCCATTGAAGCCCCGGCAGATAAACACGCCAGCATTGCCCGCTTATTGAATGAAACCAAGCCAAAGTTAACGCATGAAAAATTCCAATTGCGCATCCTGCCGCCCTTGGATAAAGTCCCCTCGGATGAATTGCTGGATTTCCTGACCGACCATGCCAAAACCTGCCCCCAAGACTTAAGAGCCGAATTGGCAGAGCGTTTAATCGACGAAACCAAAGGTAGCTTTGAAAAGCTTTCAAGCTGGCTGGAACAGGCGGAAGATTCCAGGGATTGGAATGGACTGCTAAACCGTTTGCGACTATCCAACACCGGCACACCCTATCAACCCGATGAGAGCTTTTGACCGCCATGGCAGAACCCAAACCGAATTTTGGCTTTGAATTGTTGGATGTTGCAGACTCAAACGACACCGACGAAGGTAAGCGCCGACGCGAGCAACGCCGGGATGCCTTGGCTTGCCGGAAACTTCCCGAAGGCGTGGGCAATCATGGGGAAGCGGCCCACCATTACCAGCCCGACCCGGAGTTGGTGGACGCCATCAATGTCTCGCTGGCAGTGGGCGCTCCCTTGCTGCTGACGGGTGAACCCGGTGTGGGCAAGACCCAAGTGGGCGAATACTTGGCCTGGTATTTCGGAATTCCATTCTTCCCCTTGCATGTGCGTAGCGACACCACCGCCGAGCATCTGCTCTATGCCTTCGATGCCATCGCCTATCTGCAAGCCGCCCATGATCCTGCGCAGCAAGGTCGGCCAAAGCGGGCCGAGTTCATCGACAAAGGCCCGTTATGGTTGGCGTATGAAACACCGACTCCCTCGGTGGTGCTGATTGACGAGATCGACAAAGCGGCAAGGGATTTCCCCAATGACTTGCTGCATGTGCTGGACCAGCATGAATTCAAAGTGCGGGAGACTGGCGAAACCATCAGCCGCAAGGGCCGGCCCCCGCCCATCATGGTCATCACCAGTAATAGCGAACGCCGCTTGCCGGAGCCATTCCTGCGCCGTTGCATTTTCCACCATATACAATTTAATGATGTATTGCTACGCAAGGCGGTGGCGGCAAGGGCAGGGGATTTTCCCCGCTTAAGCCTTGAGATGCAACAGGCAGCGCTAGTGCGCTTCATGGAATTACGCGGTTTGGACATGCGCAAACCCCCGGCGACCGGGGAATTGCTGGTGTGGCTGGCGGTGTTGTCGGCGCGGGGCGAAGACCGTGCGGACTTTATCCGCACCTGTGCCTTGGCAGAATTGCCGGCGCTTTCCACCTTGGTCAAAGACCGGGAAGATTGGGGGCGGTTGGGTGGATGAATATTCGTAGACTAGCCGACACAGCGATCAAATTAGCGTTCGTAGTCCCGCCTTTAGGCGGCAAACAGGCCAGAAAGAACCGGCTTAGGCAGATGAATCTTCATAGGCTAGCCGACACAGCGATCAAATTAACGTTCGTAGTCCCGCCTTTAGGCGGCAAACAGGCCAGAAAGAACCGGCTTAGGCAGATGAATCTTCATAGGCTAGCCGATACTACGATCAAATTAGCGTTCGTAGTCCCGCCTTTAGGCGGCAACAACACCGAAAAGAACCGGCTTAGGCGGATGAATATTCATAGACTAGCCGACACTGCAATCAAGTTAGCGTTCGTAGTCCCGCCTTTAGGCGGTAACAACACCGAAAAGAACCGGCTTAGGCGGATGAATATTCATAGACTAGCCGACACTGCGATCAAGTTAGCGTTCGTAGTCCCGCCTTTAGGCGGCAACAGGCTGAAAAGAACCGGCTGAAGCCGGGACTACAAACCAAGAATTCGTTCACAGATGAGCAACACCCCCGAACTTGAACCCCTCATCACGGCACTGCGGCTAAAAGGATTTACCGTCGGTGTCAGCGAAGTCGTGCGTCTGCGGCAAGTGTTCAAGTTAATGCCAGCATCCTCAGCAATCGACTCAGAAACCAACACGCAACAGCGTATCAAATCCCTGCTCCGTGCCGTGGTGGTCAAAGAACGGGAACGCATCGCCGAATTTGATCGTATCGTCGATGAATACTTGCAAGCACTGGTGCTGCCTGTCGAGCAAAAGCATTCGCCTAAGCCAACACTTAAGCCGTCACCCGATCCAGCGATCAAGCAGCCGCAAACCTCCAAGCCAACCCATAAACGCAAAACCAATCACTGGTTGCTGATGTTGCCACTATTGATGGCACTGCTGGTGCTGCCTAAGAATAGGCATACTCTGCCAGAAACTCCAAGCCCCAACACAACCCAGACCGTAGCAAGCAAGCCAACACCCATAGAACCACGACCAACCCTACCCACTGCCGTAAAGCTCATCCCCAAAATTAGCTTCACGCCCCCCCAAGCCCGTTGGCGAGGCTACACAGAAACCGCACTGGCCTTGACCGCCCTATTGGCATTGGTCGCCTTGCGCGTGGCTTTGCATAGGCGAAAACAATTTCCCGAAGCAGAACCCCTGCCTAGCCATGTCGGCCCGCCGCGAGTCTGGCTGAAACGAGCCATCACCGGCCCGGTGTTATTGAACCCGGCGGAACAAACCGAACTGGTATGGGGCGTGGACCGCTATATTGCCGAAACCCCGACCCGGCAATTGGACATCCCCGCCACCGTGCGGGCCTCGGCCAAGGTCGGCGGTATCCCCATTCCATGCTTCCAACGCGCTCGCCATGCCCGTGCCTTGTGGTTATGGCTAGATGAATCTGCCCAAGATACTCATCTGTCCCGCTTGGTTGCCGAACTGTCAACCTTGTTGCCGGCCCATGGACTACCCTTGGAAGTCGCCCGTTTTTGGGGTGCGCCATTTACCTTGACCGGAGCCTTGGGGGAGCGTTTCGCCCCGCGTGAGATTGAGGAGCAACGCGACACCGCTTGGGTTGCCATCCTGACTGACGGCAAGGAAATCGCACGGCAAGACCGCCAAGACGACCAGCGCAGCAAGCTCAATGCATTGTTGCGGGGCCTGTCGCATTGGCCCAAGCTCTGGTTTGTCGATGCCAGCGTGGGGGCAACCGGCTTGCCCGTCATCCTCGCCCCTCATGGCTTGGCCTGTTTGCCGCCGGAGCAACTGGCTCGCCGCATCGCCAGCGACAAACCTAGGCATTGCGTCCAACACAATCCCGACGAACACTTATGGGAAGCGGCTTGCGCCCTGTCCCCGGCCCCGGTGGAAACCGGCATGGCGTGGAGTTTACGCTCCCGGCTGGATTTGAAAGTCTCGCCTTGGGCCTTGCGGCATTGGCAGTCTCGGGCAGCAGGTCCTGCGGGGCATTTGCTCTGGCCTGTTCCGCAGCGAGCCAAACTAATCAATGGATTGTGGATGGCGGAGATAGGGAATATGAGCGAACATAGAGTTCCCTTTGGGAGAGATGGGACAATCCCCTCCCCCAACGGGGGAGGGTTGAGGAGCAATGCTGTTGAATTAACTCCTCCCCCCCACGGGGGGAGGTTGGGAGGGGGGCGATCAAAAAGCAGCGAAGCCACTGATTTTACTCGCCCCCACCCTACAACAGAATCGGGTTCCAGCCCCACCCCTACAATCTTCAACCGCGCCCTGAGTTTCTGGCAGGCGATTTACAAAGAAGAAAACCAGCGTCGCGAAGAACAAGACCGCGCAGACTGGACCCACAGCCCCGCCCATCAGCATTGGCGCATGGAATTCGCCTTGTTACAGTTGTGGTACGAACCGGAAATAGCCATCCCCGAGTTATACCGCTTATTTCAAGGTTCACTGAAACCAGTCATCCCTGAGCAGTTAGCCCAGTATGCGCCCTCACCCCCAATCCCCCTCCCGCAAGCGGGAGAGGGGAGAAATAAGCCCCTCTCCCCTGAGGGGAGAGGGGTTGGGGAGAGGGGTTTTATAAATCAGGACGAATCCCACCACATCCTCCTCCCTTGGACTTGGAACCAACGCACCGGGCTGGAACAAAAAATGCTGCAAGCCATGGGCTTCGCCGGGGGCATGAATTTCAGCGCAGTCAACCTCCGCCCCCCGGCCCGACAATGGCTAGGCTTGGCCTTATTGTTGGGGCTGCTGCTGGGAGCGGGACTGGCAGCACTGCTCAAACCGCCGGTCTTGCCCAACGGGGAACCGGAAATCACCCACGGACCCGGCAAGCCCATTAAATTTGAACAAACGATGGAGCCACTCGCCGATGGGCAATGGAAGCTATCCATCACCCACGGCGAAGCTCATGCCGAACAACAACTGCCCGATGCAGCATTGGTGCGGGTGGATTGGATAGCCCAAGCCGCCGAAGCAAAACCCGGCCCGGTCTGCACTGAACAAGAGATCAAAACCAAACCCGAATGCATGGCCTTCCAGCCCATCCCCGCCGGGGATTTCACCATGGGTTCACCGAATACGGATAAGAATGCAATAAGCTGGGAAAAACCCACCCATGTCGTCAACGTACCAAAGTTCGCAATGGGTCGCTATGAAGTCACCAATGCCCAATTTCATCGCTTTGACCCTAGCCACCCAGAAGATGACGACAGGCCGGCGGCAAGGGTCGAATGGCAGCAAGCGAAGGATTTCTGCCAGCATTATGGTTATCGTTTGCCCACCGAAGCCGAATGGGAATATGCTGCCCGTGCCGATTCCAAGACCCGCTATCCGTTTGGCGACGACCCAAGCCCATTGAAAGAATATGCTTGGTGTTCGGACAGTGGAAAAAGTCATACCCAGCCAGTGGGTGGGCTTAAGCCGAACGCCTGGGGCTTGTATGACATGCTCGGCAATGTCTTGGAATGGGTGGAAGATGCTTGGCATTATGACTACACAGGCGCACCGACCGATGGTGGTGCTTGGCAGGCTGACCAAGCTGGCGGGACCAAAGTGCTGCGTGGTGGGTCTTGGAACCGCAGTGCGAAGTACTGCCGTTCTGCGTACCGTTTCAGCTACCAACCCGGCCCCCAGTACAACGACCTCGGCTTCCGTTGCGCCCGAGTTCAGGAGTGAGTCAGGCGGGCAGGTCAGGCGCGGAGCGCAACGCGAAACCGGGGGGCGGCCCGGCCGCGGAGCGGACAGGGCCGGGCCGCCCCCGGTTTCGCGAATTTTTGGGCGTTCCGTGCAGTCGTAGGGTGGGCTAGGTGC
>CAIYXP010000052.1 GCA_903930145.1 uncultured Methylococcaceae bacterium | reverse complement strand
GAATTTCAGTCCGTCAAAATCAGTTTGATCGTCAAAGAAATCCGCTGAAATAATGGCTGGTTCCGTTCCGGTGACTTCTTTCACCAAAAAAGATATTAGGTAATTTTCCTTTGGCTTCAGCGTAATTTCCTGTTGCAGCATTTTCAGTTGCCGAGTCCCATCCTCGTTAAAATAAACCCCATTCTGATTCTGGACGTTGGATGATTGCGCATGCAAAGTCCCGATTCGGCAATCATAAAATAAAAAATCCGGGGCCAATAGACGGATCATAAGAATCAATGCAAGGATTATCGATGCCGTCCACAGGCCGAAACGGACTTTATTTATTGCTATGTGCATAAGTTGCCCATCCCTTGTCCGGTATCTTTCATGACTGCCAAGATTACACCATCATAAGATATCAGAATTGAAAGTAAATAAATGGGCTAAACTGCATCTTGGCCATCGTTAACAAAGAAACGAACAATACTAGAAGACTGATAATACCTTTGGCGAATGTAAATTGGTATAAATTAATGCCAGTCAAGATTTTTCTCAAAAACTCATAAGGAAATAACGCAATCACAGTACCCATTACCAGAAAGCTCATCATGCCGAAATTCAGATAATAGAAAATGTGAAAATATTGAAATCCACTTAAGTGAGTTGCGCCAAACATGGCGGACAAATAGCTTAATGCCTGCTCGAATGAAGGCGATCTAAAAAACACCCAACCGACCATTACTAGAAACAAGGTCAGGCCATTACCTAATATACCTTTAGAAACAATGTCAAAACGGGTTTTTAAGATTCGCTCGACAACTAAAATAATCCCGTGAAACATGCCCCAGATCATAAAATTCCAAGCCGCACCATGCCATAACCCACACAACAAGAACACTATGAACAAATTGATATAAGTATGCAAAGGACTGCGGCGATTACCACCTAGAGCGATATAAACATAATCCCTAAACCAGCGGGAAAGTGTTATGTGCCAACGCCGCCAAAACTCGGTGATGCTTTTTGACAAATAGGGTTGATTGAAATTTTCAGGAAAGTGAAAGCCAAAGAAACGGGCCAAGCCAATAGCCATGTCAGAATACCCCGAAAAATCATAGTATATCTGCAAGGTGTAACTAGCAATCCCTACCCAAGCCAGCGCCGTTGTAAGCTCACTTGCCGGCAGCGCGAAAACTTTATCGGCCACAACACCGAGGTTATTGGCCAGAATGACTTTTTTCCCCATCCCAAGGCTGAAGCGCCAGACACCTTCAAAAAACATCTCCATGGTCACTTGCCGATGGTCCAATTCGGCTTCCAATTCTGAATATCGCACGATAGGCCCGGCCACCAAATGCGGAAAAAGCGTCAAGTAAGCGCCAAAATTAAGCAAACTGGCATATCTGACCCTGCCTTGATAAACCTCCACCAGATAGGATATCGCCATGAATGTATAGAAAGAAATGCCTATGGGCAGAAAAATAGCGGCATGTGGCGTCATCGGGCTTCCGAATAAATGCAGGGAAATGGCAGCCGCTTGATCATAAAAAAAATTGTAGTATTTAAAATAAATCAATACCGACAGGTTAAACACCACACCGAGTGAAACCAAGCATTTCTTTTTCACCGAAACGCCTATGCCCCACCCCAAAGCCGTATTGACCAAAATCGACAATAGAAATACCAAGATGAACTTGCCGCTACTCCAATAATAGAAAAACAAACTGAGCAGAAACAGCACAAGATTATTCAGGTTCTGCTTTAATTGGAAGCGGCTTGCCAACACTCTGCGCGACAGAAAATCAGCTGCGAAATACAACAGCAAATAAACCGGCAAAAACAGATAAACGAATATATTGGAACTAAAAACCATAGGCAGGATTAGGTGTAGGTGGGGCTTGCTGTAAGACGCAAACTATTCCGGGTAGTTTTTGAACGTGACATGGAATTCCACATCCCTGTACCTGGATTCCTGTCTATCAACGTCACTGATCCAAAATGGGCATTAAATCAATATCGGTGCGACGATTGGCCTGGCGCACCCTGGCGTGTTATTGGGTTCGATGGGCTGATATTCGCCATGTCCGGCAGCCGTCAAACGGCTAAAGTTTCGCTTCGCGGTTCCTTCCGGTCGACGGTGAAGTTGATCTATCAAAGCAAGAGTAATAACCCGCTGGCCTTCATATTCGACTATCGGAACTGTTGTATCGGCGATGGTTATGCTATTTTGCATTTTTTCTACAAAAGTGAATGGACTTTAACAAATGATACGCTAACGCCTGGGTTGACCGCCCCGCGCTACCCCACGAAACTTGAAAACCCGAAGCCCCTTTGTGGCGCGGGTGCGGTCGAACGGAATGTTAAGCATGGATTTGCGCGATTGATACGGTTCGTTCCTCACCGCATCCTACAACTTATTAGCGCATCTTCCCGCGTTGGATTACTCTGTGACAATAAGCTTTGCCGTCTTGTCTTCAAGGACTGAAGATTTCCCATCACTGTCTTTTACTTCGACTTTCAACGAAATCTCTTTACCTTTCTCAATAGTATCAGAAAGTTTGACTTCCTCCCTGATCCATCCATCTTTAGAAGTCTTGCTAACCGGTGGAATTGTATTTTCAGGTGAAGCGGAAAGTGTGTAGCTGTAAGGTGGCTTTCCGCTTTTCGGCTTGGTATTGGAAATAGATATGGGTTGTTCATGCCAGCCATGGTCGCATGGCAGCATTACCCCGCCTTCCGAGAGCGGCTCAAAGCCATCGGCAAGGCCGTCGTTTGCGCGGCCATGCGCAAGCTCGGCCACATCGCCTTAGGCGTGTTGAAATAGGGCAAGCCCTTCAATCCGAAATTAGCGCTTCCATGATGGGCGGTAAGACGGAATCAACCTCGCTCGTTTTCTTGGTTTGTGCATTTAGAACACTTTGCGAATACTATGGTGTAGACCCTGAAACGAGCTTGCAATCGGCGTAGGATGTGTCGACGGAGGAGGTGCATTATTCGCGGTAGACGGGCTTCGCAGGCTCAGCCCATCTACGGCACTGTATATTCAAGCCCGAAGGTTCGCTTTGCATAACAAACCTGCCAACCTACTGCTTGACTATTATCCCGATATACTTTTCATCTTTACTGACCACAATCGGATTAGCCTTAATCGCGCTTGCGAAGTCACGAAAGGCTACGTTGTCACCAATGTCATCGGACATAAAGAAACCACCTGGCTTGAGTGCGTTCCATAAAATTGGGTAGGCCCACATTCTGCCGTAGTAGCTTTTGTCGCTATCATAGTGACACATGTCAATCTGTCCAAGGCTATTGAGCGCTTTAGGCAGAGCTTGTCTATCGGCGTACCTAATGATATTCCAATTCAGTCTCAGTTCTTCCGGAACAACACAACCCACGTATGAATCATTATTCTTATTTGGATAGGGCATATCAGTACTGACAAGTCGTGAGTCTTTGCGGTTCTTAAGGGAAAAAAGGATTGCCAATGAAGACCACCCATAAGCAACACCCGTTTCGATCACTTTTGAAGCCTTCAGATATTCCGCACACCAGTAAAGAAGGTCAAGATCTCCAGGTCCACCCATCTCTACAGGACACGCTTTTGCAATCTTTTCAGCATGTTCAAACTGGTCAGCAAACAACCTGTCCACGGACGTAAATGAAGTAATACCAGTTAATTGCGTAAGGGCTGTTTGGGTGTCGAGGGCACGCTCAGCACACCAAGACTCCATTAGTTCTTTAGTATCTTCTTGTGCCCGAAACTTGTGTAATATTTTTCTGGTAAGAATATGAATAGTTTGAGGATATAGTTTTGGGCGTTTAGCCCACCAAAGGAGTGTCTGCAATTTTTCGGTGATAGACATAGAATATACCTTTTCTTTACCGCGCCTGACTTTGTATTGAGCATCAACTAATGATGCCTTCGCCTGTATTAGCCATCAACTTATGATGCCTACCAATCATTATACATCAAGTAGGACGCCTTTGCCTATGCTAAGCCTTTTCCAATCTGAAATGAGTCTGAAGGAGGGGTCTATGACTTGACGCTCAGAGTTTTGGCGCGATACTATTCCCGATTTTGCACGTTTCTCTGAAAAAGTCCGTGTATCGAATTTAACTGTATTCCATCAAAAGGTTTAAGCACATGAAGAAAACACTGGGCATTGCCATTGTTGCTGTTCTGCTCACAAACACTCCCGCCCATGCGATTAGCGCAAAATACAGGCAACAACTAGAGCGTTCCGGTTGTACTGAAGTCAGCGAGATGCAGGGATGCGACATCAAAAAGTCGAAGGCAGAAAATGCCAAGGCTGGTTTCGTGAATGAAGCCACTGCCTCGAAGGGCAGTGCTGCCACGAACAAGACCCCTTATGCCGGACAATGGGTTGCCAAAAGCACAGTCGGGGCAACGGTGGCGACCATTCGAGTCGACAAGAAAGAGCATGTGTGGGTCAATGGCAAGCGAGTGAACGCCAAGCGCAGCGACGGAGCCTTGGTTTTCCACGACGGGAAGATTACCTTCACCATCCAAGGCGACCGGCGCTTGAAAAACGAGGATGTTTGGATCGATTCCGATGCCGGAACCAAGGGTCCCATTGTGGTCGAATAATCGGAAATGCAGGGGGCGATATCCTGAGTCCGGTTGGTAAATAACTGATGCTACTCTATCAGGACGCGAAAGATGCTTATTTCCTAGCTTAAAATCAGAAACTTATTATCTACGGTTTTGCCAAGCTTAATTGGGTGTAGACTTCACAGCCCTTGTTACTGATCGGGGTTAGTGCGCTCCCTTTTGGACAGGTTTTTCTGTATTGACAACCGCCGACTTTGGAGCGACTGGGTTTTGCGTGGGTTGGGCAAGTTGTGCCGGATCGACAAAAGGCTCGGGTGCGGGAACTGTTGAGCGTGTGGGTTCTTCTGAACTGGCGGTGGGCGGCGTGGGTTGTGGCCCGACTAGTTGACCCGGCGCAACCATCATGCCGGGCGTAATGACTATGCCAGGGCCTGGCATCTCACCCGGTGCGGCCATGGTTTGGGGGGCGGACATCGACCCTTGGTTGATGATGGTTCCAGGGGTGGGCATCATGCCGGGTCTGATGATGACCCCTGGGCCTGGCATCGTGCCGGGGGGGGCAGTGACTTCTTGGGTTGTCGTCGAATCCTCTGTGATGACTACATCTGGGGTAGGCATCTTGCCGGGGGTGATAACGATTCCCGGACCCGGCATCGTGCCAGGAGGAGCCAATGGGCTGGGGGCAGATCTGTTGATTGTGGGCGAAATGGCTGCCGGAGCGGTCAGCGGTGTGGATGCGCTGCCCTTTTGTGATTGGTAAGGCGTTGATTTTGTGGTCGACTTAGGCTGAGCATTTTCAACGGAGGATTCACAGCCGATAAAATTAATCAAGATAAATACGTAGCAAAAAATAAGTTTGTCGTTCACCGTTTGACCTCCCAAAGATATTTGATTTAGTTTATAGCATTGAAGCTACTTTTTACCAAATCCACACCCCCAAAACCGATATTGGCAATGAAAATGAAGCTTCCTCGTCTTGTAGATGCAGGGATGTGAATGGTTCATTCACTGATCAAGCCACTTGGCAAGCCATTGACTGGCGTGAGTCTGCGTTGTCCCACCTTTTCTTTTATGGTCTAATATGTCATCGGTTTTTCATTGATTTCTAGGGTTTTCATGATTCGAGAGCGGTTGAAAGCTTTGCTAGTCTCCGTTCTTATTACTGTAGCCTTAGGGATCAAGCAAATTTATTTACCCATCAACCTAAAAGTT
Organism: uncultured Methylococcaceae bacterium; assembly: GCA_903930145.1. Taxonomy (GTDB): domain Bacteria; phylum Pseudomonadota; class Gammaproteobacteria; order Methylococcales; family Methylococcaceae; genus Methylumidiphilus. The sequence goes on along the minus strand of CAIYXP010000052.1, from coordinate 15,314 downwards.
GCAAGATGCGCTTGCACCTTGAAAGGTGGGTGGTTTTGGCCGTTCATTTGTCTGATCAACAGGCTCGATTATGCTAATTAAAATGAAAAAAGGCTTGGATGTCCCCATTACCGGGGAACCCGAGCAGGTGGTGCATAGTGACGGGGGTGTTGCCAAGTCGGTTGCCCTGATTGGCTTGGATTTTGTTGGCTTGAAGCCAACCATGCAGGTTGCCGAAGGTGACCGGGTCAAGCTGGGCGATGTGCTGTTTTCCGACAAGCAATACCCTAGCGTGGTCTTTACCTCACCGGGTTCCGGTGTGGTGAAAGCAATCAACCGTGGTGCAAAGCGAGTATTCCAATCTTTGGTGATAGAACTGGATGGAAGCGATGAGGCGACATTCCAGTCCTATGCCGAGGCTGAGCTTGGCAATCTGACCGCCGAGCAAGTCAAGGATAATCTGCTTGCGTCTGGTTTATGGACTTCGTTCCGCACCAGACCCTATAGTAAAGTTCCCAATCCTGAGACGACTCCTCGGTCCATCTTCGTAACGGCTATGGATTCCAATCCTTTGGCTGCACGCCCGGAAATCATCATTCAAGAGCGTCTACAAGATTTCAGGAATGGCTTGGTCGTACTCGCCAAATTGACCCAAGGCAAGGTTTTCCTGTGCAAGTCACCCAAGACCAGCCTGTCTTGCGATGTTGCCAAAGTGGAAGTCGCTGACTTTGAAGGACCGCATCCGGCTGGTTTGCCGGGGACTCATATTCATTTCCTCGATCCGGTAGGCCCAACCAAAACCGTTTGGCATTTGGATTACCAATCCGTCATCGCCATTGGTGCGCTATTCACGACAGGGCGATTGAGTGTGGAGCGTGTGGTCTCCTTGGCCGGGCCTTTGGTCAACAAGCCACGCTTAGTCAGCACCCGTGTTGGGGCAAACCTTTGTGATTTGGTGGAAGGGCAGATCGATACCAGCAAAGAAGCGCGGGTGGTTTCAGGGTCCATTTTGAATGGCCGTAAGGCTGAGGATTGGGCAGCGTACTTAGGCTTCTTCCATAACCAAGTCTCCGTATTGGAAGAGGGACGGCATCGGGATTTCTTTGGCTGGATCATTCCCAGCAAAGAAAAATATTCTTTCCTGAACGTATTGCTGTCCAGCCTCCCTAAGTTGAGGGGCAAGAAGTTCCCGCTTAACACCAGTAAATTAGGCAGTCCAAGGGCTATTGTACCCGTAGGTGTCTACGAGGATGTCATGCCACTGGACATATTGTCCACGCAATTGCTTAAGGCACTGGTGATTGGCGACACCGATCAAGCCCAGTCGCTAGGTGTCCTCGAACTGGATGAAGAAGACTTGGCGCTGTGCAGCTTTGTCGACCCAGGTAAGCACGATTTCGGTATCGCGCTTCGGCTGAATCTTACTCAAATCGAGAAGGAAGGCTAATGTCAATCAAAAGCACTAGAGCATTTTTAGACAAGCTGCACCCGCATTTTGCGAAGGGCGGCCGTTATGAAGTCCTGTATCCTGTCTTTGAAATGGTGGATACGTTTATTTTCTCCCCGGCGGATGTCACTGCTGGCAATACCCATGTGCGTGATGCGATTGATCTCAAGCGCGTCATGACTTACGTGTGGATAGCTGCGCTACCGTGCATGTTGATGGCCTTTTTCAACACGGGCTATCAGGCCAATAGTGCCATGCAAGCCATGGGGTTGACGGAAGCCCCCGGTTGGCGGGGTGCCATCTCAGGAATCTTCGGATACAACCCCTACAACCCGATTTCAGACTTGGTACACGGAGCCTTGTTTTTCCTGCCGGTTTACATTGTGACCTTGGCAGCGGGCGGTTTTTGGGAAGTTTTGTTTGCCACTGTGCGCAAGCATGATGTCAACGAAGGCTTTTTCGTGTCGTCGATTCTGTTTGCGCTGACTCTTCCGCCAAACATTCCGCTTTGGCAAGTCGCGTTGGGCATTTCCTTTGGCGTGGTCATCGGCAAGGAAGTGTTTGGCGGAACTGGCAAAAACTTCATGAATCCTGCTTTGACAGGCCGTGCCTTCCTGTACTTCGCTTATCCCTCTTTCATGTCCGGTGATTCGGTGTGGACGGCGGTGGACGGCTTCAGCGGTGCGACTTCCTTGGGTTTGGCCGCACTCGGTGGCGTGGACGCCATCAATCAAGCCGGGATTTCTTGGTTTAACACGTTCATCGGCATCGAACAAGGTTCCATGGGTGAAACTTCGGTGCTTGCTTGTTTGATAGGCGCTGCCTTCCTGATCTACACCCGGGTTGCCTCATGGCGCATCATTGCGGGTGTGTTTTTGGGGATGGTTGCCACTTCCACCTTGTTCAACTTTATCGGTAGCTCCACCAATCCGATGTTTTCCATGCCATTCTACTGGCATTTGACTTTGGGTGGGTTTGCCTTCGGCATGGTTTACATGGCAACCGATCCAGTCAGCGCGGCACAGACGCAAGCGGGTCGCTGGGCGTTTGGATTCCTCATTGGCCTGATGACCGTACTCATCCGTGTGGTCAACCCGGCCTTTCCCGAGGGCATTATGTTGGCGATCCTATTCTCCAACATCTTTGCGCCTTTGATCGACTATGTTGTTGTTCAGGCGAACATTAAGAGAAGGGTGAAGCGAAATGCCTAATACCAATCAATCGCAAGTGTTGTCCGACAAATTTGCCGGACTGGTGGAAAAGGCGAAAGCATACGCCGAACATATCCTGTCGTTAGCCAATGACAGCTTTGAAAAAACTATCGCGGTTGCGTTTGCTTTGTGCCTAGTCGGTGCAGTGCTGGTTTCTGGGTCAGCCGTGATCCTGAAGCCCTTGCAGGTTAGCAACAAAGCCGCCGACGAAAAAACCAACATACTGGAAGTGGCCGGCATGTTGGAAGAAAAAACCAATGTTGAGGAAGCATTCAAGAAGTTTGAGCCAAAAATCGTCGATTTGGAGACTGGCGAGTATGTGACTTCCATGAACCCCGAAACCTTCGACCAGCGCAAGGCATCCAAGGACCCTGGATTAGGGGTCGAAATCCCCACCGAAAAGGATATTGCCAAGATCGGGCGTAAATCCAAATACGCCAAGGTCTACTTGGTGAAGGAAGAAGGCATAGTAAAAGCCGTCATCATTCCGGTTAGTGGTTATGGCCTTTGGTCAACGATGCATGGTTACATGGCTTTGGAACACGACGGTCAGACTGTGATTGGTTTGAACTTGTTTGACCAAGCGGAAACCCCTGGTTTGGGCGGCGAAGTGGTCAACCCAAAGTGGAAAGCCTTGTGGAAGGGCAAAAAAGTCTATAAGGAAGCTTCCGAAGCTGGAACTGATTTCCAGAAAAAACACCATACTGAAGTGGGTGAACCCGTCCTGTCGTTGGTAAAAGGTTCGGTCGATCCATCCAAACCCGGTGCTTTGCATCAGGTGGACGGTCTGGCGGGTGCCACCCTGACCAGCAATGGTGTGAATAACTTGATCCGTTACTGGTTGGGCAGCGAAGGCTTCGCACCCTATTTGGCGAAATTCAGAGCACAAAGAGGCTAATACGATGCAAGCAGAAACCAAAAAAGTCCTGCTCGACCCGTTGGTCGACAATAACCCGATCACCTTGCAGGTGCTGGGCATTTGCTCAGCATTGGCGGTGACTTCCCAAATGTCCACCTCACTCATCATGAGTTTGGCCTTGACCTTGGTGACGGCATTTTCCAGTGCCGGCATTGCATTCATACGCAACCATGTGCCGAGCAGCATCCGCATTATCGCGCAGATGGTCATTATTGCGTCCTTAGTGATTGTGGTGGATCAATTGCTGAAAGCATTCGCTTATGACATCAGCAAGAAATTGTCGGTGTTTGTAGGCTTGATCATCACCAACTGCATCGTGATGGGACGCGCCGAAGCCTATGCGATGAAGAATCCCCCTCTGGAAAGCTTCTGGGATGGCATCGGCAATGGCTTGGGCTATAGTGCCGTGCTGATAAGCCTTGCTTTTGTGCGTGAACTGTTCGGTTCCGGCAAGATTTTGGGTTTTGACGTGATGCCCTTAGTCAAAGATGGCGGCTGGTACGTCCCCAATGGTTTGTTGTTGTTGCCGCCGAGTGCTTTCTTCTTGATAGGCTTGTTGATTTGGGCAGTTCGCGCTTGGAAGCCTGTGCAAGTGGAAAAACCTGATTTCAGCATTAACCACGCAGCTCATGGGGAGGCACACTAATGGAAGGCTTAATTAGTCTTGCCGTCAAGTCGATCTTCATCGAAAACTTGGCGTTATCCTTCTTTTTGGGAATGTGTACGTTCATTGCCGTATCCAAGAAAATCAGCACGGCAGTCGGTTTGGGCATTGCGGTCATGATTGTGCAAACGCTGACTGTTCCAGCCAACAACCTGATTTACAGTAAATTGCTGAAAGAAGGGGCTTTGTCTTGGGCCGGGTTGACTGACACCGATTTGAGCTTTTTGGCGCTGATGAGTTGTATCGGTGTCATCGCGGCTTTGGTGCAAATCTTGGAAATGACGCTGGATCGGTTTTTCCCGGCATTGTACAACGCCTTGGGCATATTCCTGCCTCTGATCACAGTGAATTGCGCCATTCTGGCAGGTTCATTGTTCATGATCGAGCGTGACTACAACTTCTCCGAAAGTGTGGTGTATGGCGTTTCTTCCGGTTTCGGTTGGGCATTGGCCATCACCGCCATGGCAGGTGTCCGAGAAAAGTTAAAATATAGCGACGTGCCTCCGGGTTTGCGTGGCTTAGGCATCACCTTCATAACCGCCGGGCTTATGGCTTTGGGTTTCATGGCCTTCTCCGGCATACAACTCTAAGGATAAAACACAATGTTGGAAATTATTCTGGGAGTCACATTTTTTACAGTCATCGTGATCGCCCTAGTGTTCGTGATTTTGGGTGCCAAGTCAAAATTGGTGGCCGAGGGCAATGTTGAGATAGAAATCAACCACGAAAAGAAGATTCATGTCCCAATCGGCTCCAAGCTGCTGACTGCATTGGCTGACAACAACCTGTTTGTGTCGTCTGCCTGTGGCGGCGGCGGAACCTGCGCCCAATGCAAGGTGAAGGTTTCGGAGGGCGGCGGCGATATTCTGCCCACCGAATTGAACCACATCACCAAGCGTGAAGCGGCGGAAGGCGACCGTCTGGCTTGTCAAGTCACTGTCAAGCAGAACATGAAGATTCATGTGCATGACGAAGTGTTTGGCGTGAAGAAATGGCAAACTACAGTTCGCTCCAACCATAACGTTGCCACGTTTATCAAAGAACTGGTGCTGGAATTGCCGAAAGGCGAGACGATTGATTTTCGTGCCGGCGGTTACATTCAAATCGAATGCCCTGCTTTCGAAGCCAAATTTTCTGAATTTGACATTGAGGAACGTTTCCGCGACGAGTGGGACAAGTACAATTTATGGGCGATTCAGTCTGTGTTTAAAGAACCGGCCATTCGTGCCTACTCCATGGCGAATTACCCGGAAGAAAATGACATCATCATGCTCAATGTGCGTATAGCGACACCGCCACCGCGTATTGCCGATGCACCTCCGGGAATCATGTCTTCGTACATTTTTAACTTGAAACCGGGCGATAAAGTGACTATTTCTGGTCCGTTTGGTGAGTTCTTTGCTCGCGAAACCCAGAATGAAATGATCTTTGTCGGTGGCGGTGCAGGTATGGCTCCGATGCGTTCGCATATATTCGACCAACTTCGCCGGATCAAAACTGACCGCAAGCTGACCTTCTGGTATGGCGCACGTTCGCTACGCGAAATGTTTTATGTCGAGGACTTCGACATGTTGCAAGCCGAAAACAAGAACTTCACTTGGCACATCGGTTTGTCCGAACCCAAACCCGAAGACAATTGGACCGGTCATGTAGGTTTCATCCATAATGTTCTGTATGAAAACTACCTGAAGAACCATCCGGCTCCCGAAGATTGCGAATACTATCTCTGCGGACCGCCGATGATGAACTCGGCAGTCATCAAGATGTTGCTTGATCTTGGTGTGGAACGCGAAAACATCATGTTGGACGATTTCGGCGGTTAATCGATACTTTGGGATAACATTGTTTGCTGCGATGTTATCCCTTGTAAACAGGCTAATGAACGGGGTGCTTCGGCTCCCCTTTTTTTTGATTAGGGTTATCTAGCACTCGATCGCAAAGGAGATTACAAAAGCGAATAGGTGGCCGGTGAGATTTTTGCTATAGGCGGTGCGTTTTCAATTATAATCATGGAACGCTTATGGTTCCCACGCTGGAAATTGCTATCGCGTTGAAGGAAATCTATGCCAAGCTGTAGTTTCTAGTTGAGGGAGAGGATTATTGAACACCAATGCGAAGATTCGATGGGGGCAAGAAAGCTCATATATCACATGGTTTATGCTTGCTATGGGATTGTTTGGAACTGTTTTTGTCAGCATTCAGGTCAAGGAAGCCATCGAAAGCGATTGGAAAAATGAGTTCGCTTTCACCTGCGATCAGGTCACCCTTAGAATCCAAGATCGACTTACCGCTTATGCGCTCGTCCTGCGTGGTGGTGCGGCCCTGTTTGCAGCGACAGGCACGGTTTCGCGGAATGAATGGAGGGCCTACATCGAGACGCTGCGCGTGAGCGGAAGTGTTCCTGGTGCACAGGGGCTCGGGTTTAATGTGCTCGTTTCAGCAGATGATCTACCCGCCCACATTGCGAGGATTCGCGACGAAGGATTTCCCGACTACACCGTTTTGCCGTCCGGCAAGCGCGCCTTGTATGCCCCCGTGGTCTTCATCGAACCCTTCCGCGACCGCAACTTGCGTGCCTTTGGCTACGATACTTACTCCGAACCGGTCAGGCGGGCCGCCATGGAGCAGGCGCGCGATACCGGCGAGGCGGCACTGACCGGCAAGATCGAGCTGGTGCAAGAGACCGGCGAGGATAAACAGGCGGGGGTGCTGATGTTTGAACCTGTCTATCACAGCGGTGCGGCGGTGTACACGGTCGCACAGAGACGGGCTGCGCTAATCGGTTGGGTCAGCAGCCCCTATCGCATGGATGATCTCATGTTCGGGATTCTCGGCAACTGGGAGAACCGCACAGGCCAAATCATTAATCTGAAAATCTTCGACGGACTTGCGGCAATACCGGCTAACCTGCTGTTTGAAAATCAACCGGGAATCCTCCCTTATTCGAATTCGCTGCTTCACCAATCAAGGAAAGTTAGCTTCCATGGACAGCAGTGGCTCCTGATCTATGATCGAAGAAAGGAATCCGCAGCCAATAGTTACGCCACGGCTTGGACAACCTTGGCCGGTGGCATTTTACTGAGCGGCCTACTGTTCGGCTTGCTGCGTTCGACAATCAACACCCACGCCAATGCCCACCGCATCGCCAGCCAACTGACCGAAGAGATCAGGCTTCATGGACTAGCGTTGCAGGAGAGCGACGAAAAAATCCATCTTCTGCTGAACTCCACTGCCGAAGCGATATACGGCATAGACATGAGTGGAGACTGCACCTTTTGTAATGCCACTTGCCTCCGTCTGTTGGGATACCAACACCCTGATGAATTGCTCGGCAAAAACATGTATTGGCTCATTCACGGGAAATATGCAGATGGGAGTATCTTTCCGCTTGAAAAATGCCGAATTTTCATGGCATTCAACAGCGGTGAACGCATGCATGTGGACGATGAAGTGTTATGGCGGTTTGACGGCACGTTTTTCCCTGCTGAATATTGGTCGTATCCACAAATTCGCGACGGGGTGGTGGTGGGGGCTGTAGTCACCTTTATGGACATCACCGAGCAAAAACGCATGGAGGCATTGCTTGCACAATCGAAACAACTGCTGCTGACAGTTATTGACACCACGCCGATACGGATTTTTTGGAAGGATGCTAACTCACGCTTTCTCGGGTGTAATCTTGCTTTTGCCCAGGATGCCGGGATGGCCCACCCCAGAGAGTTGGTCGGCAAAGACGATTATCAAATGCCTTGGGCGGCACTGGCTGACCGTTATCGTGCCGATGACCGGAGCATCATGGAGTCTGGCATAGGCAAACTATCCTATGATGAGCCATTGACCGGCCCGGGCGGAAAAACCATTTGGATTCGTACCTCCAAGGTACCGCTCCTAAATGCGGAGCACAAAGTCTGTGGAATAGTGGGGGTGTTTGATGACATCACAGCACGCAAGCAGATCGAAGAAGAACTGCGCATCAGCCAGGATATGTTGAATATGATTTGCACGTCGGCACATGACGGAATTCTCATGCTCGACGAAGACGGCAAGGTCGCATTATGGAGTGACGCAGCCGCACGGATATTCGATTTTACCCGCGAGGAGATTCTCGGGCACGCTATGCACGACTTCGTGGTTCCCCATAGCTTCCGGGTAAGCTTTCATGAAAACTTCCAGCATTTTCAGCAAACTGGTGAAGGCAGATTGATTGGCAAAACCTTCGAGACCTTCGGGCTGCGCAAGAATGGCAGTGAAATCCCCTTGGAAATTTCACTGTCTTCGGTGCGGACGGGGCGTGGCTGGTGTTCGATCGGCATCGTGCGCGATATCACTGAACGCAGGCAATTGCTGAACCAGATCGCCCGGCGTGAGGCGGAGCTGAGGGCCACGCTATATAGCATTGGCGATGGGGTGATCGCACTGGATTGCAACTATTGCGTGGCGCTGATGAATCCGGTCGCCACGCAACTGAGCGGGTGGAGCGATGCGGAAGCCCAAGGCAAGCCCATTGATGAGGTGCTATGCCTGCATGATTTGAAGACACAAACCCCGGTTTGCGTTCCTGTCGCAGGGGTGCTTCAGGCGGAGTCAGCATGCAGCGTGGATTTTCGCCTGCTGTTGGTCTCCCGCGATGGCACCCACCGCATCATTAGCCATTCTGTCGCGCCAATCCTTGACCCTAATGGCAAAATAACCGGCATTGTGGTGGTCATCCGCGATTTGACTAGCCTAACGGAGAGGGAACAAACCCTGCACAATCAATCAGCCATTATTCAAACGTTTGAGGGTTTTGCGGCACTTGCTGACAGGGAATTCAGGCTCATCTTCATCAATCAGGGGGGAAGTAGGATGCTCGGGGCCAGCGGATCGGATGCGCTACTGGGCAAAGACTTAGCTGAGTTTACCCAATTATCAAATTTTTTGAGTGCGGCCAACGATTTGTCCACAGCGGAGGATGATACTACACCCCTATGGAATGGGGAAAACTTACTGCGGCGCATTGACGGCAGCACAATTCCGGTTGCTCAAACCCTCTTCACCATCCGAGATAGCGATGGGGACCACAAGTTTATCGGTGTCATCATGATGGATGTTTCGCCCATGAAAGCCATGCAGGAGCAATTGCTGCTGAGTGAAAAGCTTTCAGCCATGGGGCGGATCTTGGCAGATGTGGCGCACGAACTCAACAACCCTCTCGCGATTATTATCGGCAGGGTCGAACTCATGCTTAGCCAAATGGCCCAACCGCTGTCGCCGGTAGGGAAAGGGCTTGAATCGGTATTGCAAGCTGCCCGACGCTGCAAAAACGTATTAAGCAATCTACTTGCCTATCGTCCTATCATCGAAGAAAAGAAAGATGTCATCAATATCCCCTATTTATTAACCGAGGCAATTGGTCATGCCCGTTTCCAATTTGACATGAGTTCCATTGACATAGTGACTAACTACCATATAAGCAATGTTGAAGTTGTAGGCAACAAGCATTTCTTGCTTTCCGTCTTTATCAATATTTTCTGCAATGCCACGCAGTCCATCAATGATAAGGGCAGCCTTCGCATTACCGTGGCAGCGCAGGATAAAGCCCAACTAGCCATAGAAATCGAGGACACCGGCGTTGGCATGAACGAAGCACAATTAAGCGAACTATTTCAGCCATTCCATTCCGAATGGGGCGATGGCCGGGGTAACGGACTCGGCCTAAGCATCAGCCGTGGTATAATCGAAACCCACGGGGGGGAAATATGGGCTGAAAGCCAAGGCTTGGGGAAAGGGGCTAAAATTACGATTTTGCTTCCGTATAAAATGGGCCGGGGAAATCTCGGCAAAAGCGAAGCAGGTCATTGATCAGTGGTGAACGACACATGAATCACGAACGCAAGGGTAATAAAATACTCATAATTGATGATGAAACTGATCTTCGGGATCTGATAAAAGATGTGTTGGAAGAAGAAGGCTATGAGGTATCCTGCGCTGCCAACGGTGCAGACGGTATTTTGTTGAATGAAAGAATAAACCCAGATTTAATTATCCTAGACCTGCGCATGCCCGGAATGGATGGGATCGAGACCTTGAGAAATATCCGAAAAAAAGACGATACAGTTATTGTTGTCATCCTCACAGGTTATGGGTGTCCAGATACCATCAGAGATGCAGTTAACCTAAATGTCAGTGAATATATCAGCAAACCATTTGAAAATCGGGAATTATTAAGCATAATTGACAAAGTATTTGCCAATTAAATTTAGTGGACATAGTGGTTTTTCGCACCAATATATATAAAAAATTGGTGAGAAAGTGTCAGTTTGCCTACGGTGTTCACTAGCGATATGCTGAAACTCAGTTGGCCTAGGAAAACGTGGCTATCTTGGGTGATACTCGGCATCGGGTTGCTGACATCGTCTTACGCCAGCATTCAGGTAAAGCAATCCATTGATTTGGAGGAGTTAAGTCAGTTCTCCTTTGTCTGTGATCGGGTCACTCACGAAATTCGAGAGCATTTGGCTGAATTCGAGCTGATTCTTAGGGGGGGTGTAGCGCTTTTTGCTGCGTCAGAAAAGGTCAATCGCAACGAGTGGCATGCTTTTGTCCAGAAGCTGCAAGTAGACCAGAGTGTTCACGGTTCACAAGGAATTGGTTTTTCATTAGTCATACCTGCGGATCAGCTTGCAGCTCACAATGATCAAATGCGCAATGAAGGGTTTTCCAACTATACCATTCAACCTACCGGCAAGCGCGATATCTACACGTCAATCATCTACCTTGAGCCTTCCAATAAAAACTATCAGAGTGCGCTCGGCTACGACATGTACGCAGACCCAGTCAGTCGGGTAGCCATGGAACAGGCTCGAGATACAGGGAGGGCGGCCCTAACCGGAAAAGTCGAACTGCTAAAAGAATATGGTGACTCTGTTGGGGAAGTGGGGGGGGTCATCATGTATATTCCCGTCTATCGGAATGGGGAAACCTTGGAAACGGCTGGGCAAAGACGTTCGGCGCTAACGGGTTGGGTCTACATCTCTTACGGGATGAATAATTTTATGACAGGCATCCTTGGCGATTGGAACTACCATGAAGGTAAAATAGTTAATCTGGAAATTTACGATGGCAATGATCTCAGAGTTTCGAATATGCTTTTTGACAGCAAATTCGCCTGTACCCCCGACCAACATTCGCAGTTCTATCAACAAAGGACAGTAGATTTTAACGGACACAAGTGGTTATTGGAGTTTGACCGAATACCGGCAACTTATTCAGCCATTTCTTACGCATCTGCTTGGTGGACCCTGATCGTTGGGGTTGCTCTTAGTGGACTTCTGTTTGGGTTGATTCTTTCAATCATCAATACGCGAAACTTTGCCGTCCGCATTGCCGAGAAGTTGACCGAAACTATCAGAATGCGTGGAAAAGCTTTGCAGGAAAGCGAAGCGAAAATTCATTTACTGCTGGATTCCACTGCCGAAGCGATTTATGGCATAGACATGAATGGAAACTGCACGTTTTGTAATGATGCGTGTCTCCGTATGCTTAAATATGATTGCCAAAATGACTTGCTAGGAAAAAATATGCATAGGCTTATCCATGGTAAGTACGCGAATGGAAGGCACTTTCCAGTTGAAGAATGCAGAATTTATCAAGCATTTCAAAATGGGGTGCGGGTGCATGCCGATGACGAAGTGCTTTGGTGTTCTGACAATACCTTTTTTCATGCCGAATATTGGTCGTTTCCTCAGGCAAGGGATGGGGTGGTGGTAGGGGCCGTGGTTAGCTTCTTAAATATCAACGTACGCAAGCAGGCAGAGAGCGATTTGAAACAAGTCACTTCACGCCTGTCTTTGGCGGTTCGCGCCGGTGGGATTGGCATTTGGGACTATAATATAGTTGACAATATTCTGTTGTTGGACGACCGTATGTTGGAATTGTGCGGAATTGAAAAAAAGAATATTGAGGGAAATTACCAAGCCTGGTTGGAAAGTGTACATGTTGGTGACAGGGAGCGGCTAGATGCGGAAATCCAAATGGCTATAGGCGGTGAAAAAGAGTTTGACACTGAATTTCGGATATTTAAGGGGGATGGATCAATTCACTATATCCGGTCTCTTGCAGTAGTCCATCGTGACAATACTGGAAAGCCGGAGAGGATGATAAGTACAAACTGGGATATTACCGAAATTAGAATGTCAGAAAAGGCAAAGTTGGAGGATTCTGAAAATCGATATCGTTCCATTTTCAATGGAAGTCCAGATGGGATTCTTATAGCTGATGTAGAGAATAAAATGATCATATTTGGCAATTCTGCAGCCTGTAATATGTTCGGATATAGCGAGGAACAACTCAAAAGCAAAAATGTTTCAGATCTACATCCTGCGGACACATTACCCATTATCAAACACAACTTCGAAAGGCAGGCGCGAGGAGAGGTTGCACTTGTCACAAATGTTCAATGTGTAATGAATGGTGGAATAAATTTTTATGCAGATGTCAACTCAAGCCAGATACTCATTAATGGAAAAAAGCACATTGTCGGTTTTTTCAGAAACATCACAGAACGCAAGCGCACGGAGGATAAGTTAGCAAGGCGTGAGGCGGAGATGAGAACCACGCTTTATAGTATTGGTGATGCAGTTATGTCATTAGATATCAATGGTTATGTATCGTTGATGAATCCTATTGCAGAGAAATTAACAGGGTGGAGCGAGAAGGAAGCGCTCGGGAAACCGCTTGATGCGGTGTTTTACATCATTAATGAGGAGACACGTAGCAAAATTTGCAATTCTCTAGCATTAATGTCGAATGTGGGTAACAAGATTGGAACGGCAGATCATACCCTTTTAATTAGCCGTGATGGCTCGGTAAGGACAATTGGTTATAGCTCCGCACCAATATTTGACCAAGGGATTAATATTACCGGATATGTACTGGTGTTTCGTGATTTGACTAAAGAAAGGGAATCGGCAAACATCATCTTTCAGCAATTTGCCATCATAGAAACTTATGTAGGCTTAGTGGCGCTTGCCGATTTGGATGGTAGGCTGATTTATATTAATAAGGGAGGGACGAAAATGCTTGGAGCGGACCGTGCAGATGAACTTTTGAACAGAAAAGTCACAGATTTCATTATACCGGCAAACTTCCGCCGCAAAACTGATAAAGTTTACCCTGTTATATATAATGATAGAGAATGGAGTGGTGAAAGTACGCTAAAGTGCATTGATGGCAATAGTATTCCAGTTTCTCAAACAATATTTTTAATCAGAGATGACGAGGAAAAACCAAAACATATCGGTATTATAATGATGGATATTTCTGTTCAGAAAGAGTTGCAGGAAAAATTGTTGATGTCTGAAAAATTGGCAGTGATGGGTCGGCTAATGGCAGATGTTTCTCATGAACTCAATAATCCGTTAGCGATAGTCATAGGCAGAACCGAACTTATACTGAGTCATATTGACGAACAATCGACCCCATTCAAAGCTAAACTTGAAATAGTATTGCAGAACGCCAGACGGTGTAAAACAATTTTGAGTAATCTATTGACTTATAGCAGAACCATCGGAAAGCAAGAAGGGGCCATCAATTTGCCTGATTTGATTGGTGAGGCGATTAATTCGGTAAATTATGAATGTGACTTGACTGATATTGATGTGGTCGTCAATTGTCATTTGCCACTCGACACTACCATATCCGGCAACAAAGATGCTTTACTTTCGGTATTTATCAATCTTATCCGCAATGCTTGGCGAGCCATGGATAAAAAAGGGAGCTTGTCCTTTCTGGTCACACAATATAATGAAAATAATCTATGCATAGAAATCCAAGACTCCGGTATCGGAATAAGTAAAGAGAAATTGCAAAATATATTTAAGCCATTTAGCTCTGGTTGGGGCGATGGTAAAGGGACAGGTCTTGGTTTAGCGACAAGTCTTGGAATCATTGAAACACATGGAGGAAAAATGTGGGTTCAAAGCGAAGGTGAGACGAAAGGCACAAAATTTACGATTCTACTACCTTATAGAATAAGAAAGGATAGAGCAACTGATAGGAATCAATCTGGAATAAACGAGCAATAAACTATGAAAAAAGAAAGTAAAAGCAGGAAGATACTTATCATTGACGATGAACCGGATTTGAGGGATCTTTACCAAAAATTGCTGGAATTACAGGGCTATCATGTCTATTGTGCTGCATCAGGTTTGGAAGGCATTCATCTTAATGAGAAAAACAACCCTGATTTAATTATTCTTGACATGCACATGCCGGAAATGGACGGTATTTCAACTTTAAAGAATATCCGTAAAACTGATGATAGTGTCATTGTCGTTATCTTAACGGGATACGCCTGCCCCGATACGATTAGAGATGCGATAGATCTCAATGTGAGTGAGTATTTAAGTAAGCCTTTTGAGAATAACGAACTGCTGAATGTCATTGGCAAGGCATTTGGATCTAAATAAAGGATAGAAAAAAATGACTGAAATCAGGAGACTCATCTATGTGCCAATTTTACATGCTCAGGAAACTACGAGAGACCCAGAGTTACACTTGCGCAATAGTAAAATTGTAGATAAAAAAGGGGCAAATAAGCAGGAGGTATCAGAAGTTTATGCAATGTGGGAGGGAATCGCTGCCAAAATTGAAGCTCTGAACCTACCTTGGAGAAAGGTTCGCATTTATCAGGATGGTACGCCAGTCTGTGGTAATGAATTAGAATTGGCTATGCGACTGGCTAGGAGTGGTAGTGCAAATTATGAGTTTATTTTAGACCTAATTGAAAAGGGAGCGAAGCTTGAGGGTACGGAGAATATGGATTTACTCATTCGAGAATATGATTTGCTTAGCCAATTCCTAATGAAAAAAAAGGGCGTGAATCAAAAGGCTGCGAATACAGAATATCAGGTTAAAAGTAGAAGCTTGTTAGAACTAAGGGATCAATTTATCTTTAATCGCATTACTGGCACACTCGAAAAAGATGAAGTGGCCTTGGTTTTTATGGGTGTCATGCACCGTTTGGATAAACTGCTTGAAAAGGATTTCTTAGTTTCCTATGTCATCTATCGCCTACCGTTCCGTAGCGTCGGTTCAATTTATAATGCCTAAATG
>CAIYXP010000051.1 GCA_903930145.1 uncultured Methylococcaceae bacterium | reverse complement strand
TCTCCCGATTGGCTTTAGGATTCAATGGGGGTTCTTTTATTAATATGCGACATTCTTCAGGGGCTATTTTCAGTTCATTATAAAAAGTATGATGCAGTATTTTCTCAAAGTCATCCCAATCGGTCACAATACCATGTTCAACAGGATATTTCAGCGTAAGTACACCCCGTTTTTTCCGTGCTTCTACACCAACGTAAGAAGATTTTTGTCCCATACCAGTTTGTACGCCCTGATGTCTGGGGTTGCCCACAACAGAAGGAAAGACAACCCTTGGTTCACTCTCGCCTTCAAAACCTGCTTTTACAAGCCTGAACCACAATCAACTACGATGATTTGTCCATCAAATTCTTGTTCTTCACTCATTTGTTTCTCCTATTTTTCAATTTGTTGTCTAACGCTCATGATCAGCACCCCGCGCCACCCCACATAAACCCAAAAACACCTAGGAGGGTTGAGGCGCGGGTGCGCTGCATCGAGTTGTTAGGCATGTATGTTAATTGATAATGTCGGGCAACGATAAAGCTGTTGCCCGAACTACCCGGCTGCCGAGTCCGAGGCGGCTGCTTACGCCGACGGGGCGATCACATTGGGGAACGATCCGGGGATGGCAGCCTGTGCCACGGTGGCGAAGAACAGCGGACCGAACCCGGCGACGGTGGCGGTATTCGTCAACGTGATGAGCACCGAGCCGGTGGATGGCTGGTAGAACATCTGGGCATTGAAGTTGGTGGTCTTGCCGCTATGTCCGATGAATTCGTTAGGTTCGGTCTGGTAACGCTCCAGCGCCAGGCCGTAGCCGGGGTTCATGTCGTCGAAGAATTTCGGCGCGCCGTCCAACTTAAGGGGGTAGAACTGTTTGCGCTGCTCCTGCCGCAACGCCGGAGTGATCAACTGTCCGGTGCCCAGTGCCTTCGCCCACACCTTCAAGTCGGACAGGTTAGAGATCATGGCTCCGGCCGCCCACAGGAAGGAGGGATTCACGTTCGGTGCGACGTAGGACTCTCCGGTGTCATTATCGACATAGTATCCGACGGCGGTGGGACGGTTCTCCTCGGCGCTGGCCGGCAGGTACGTGTTCTTCAACCCCAACGGCACCGTGATGCGGCGGGCAATCTGTTCCTTCAGCGTCGAACCGGTAACCTTCTCGATGATGACACCCAAGATGACCGTGTTCGAGTTGGAGTAGTGCAAACCTTCACCAGGGGCGAAGTAGGGCTTGTTGGTCGATGCGATGGAGATCAGGTCCTCGGTCGACCACACCAGGTCGGGCAGTTGGTTGGGGTGATACCCGAGGCACTTGTTCACCACAGGGTCAGCCGAGTAATCGTAGATGCCCGATGTCATGTGGAGCAACTGCTCCACCGTGATGTTCTCGCCGTTGGGGAAGTTCGGCTGGAACTCGCTGAGCTTAGAATCGAGGCTGAGTTTTCCCTCCGCGATCAGTTGGAACGCCACGATGCCGACGAACGACTTGGTGACGCTGGCGATGATAAACGTGTCATCGGCGGTCATGGGCTTCTTGGTGGCGATGTCGGAGAAGCCCTGGGTGATCACCACGTCCTCCTCTCCCGGCCGCCACAAACCCACCACCGAGCCGGGCAGGAAGTACTTGGCTGCATAGGTATCGACCACGTTTTGCAACTTTGCGCTGAATGATGCGACTTGTTTCATAGATTTGTCCTCAAATAAGAAAATAGATAAACCGGCCTAATAAAAAATTTTGGATGGCTCCCACGCTCCGGCGTCACTGCCATTAAGTTAGCGTTCGTAGTCCCGCCTTTAGGCGGAAGACAATCCCGAAAAGACCGGCTAAAGCCGGAACTACAAACGTTTTTGGCATGTTCAAAATCCTTAACTTAATGGCAGTGACGCTCCGGCGTGGGAGCCTATCTGGACGCTCTGCGTTTATTCACCGCAGGAGCGGTTGAATTACGTACCCACGCTGGGGAGTGTGGGAACGGTCAAAGTAGGCAACTCGTATAACCCTATACAATCATCCCCCCACCGAAATACTGATGACATCGCTCCACTGCCCGACTTGCTCGTCGTGCAGTCGGTAGATGGCTTTGTATTTCCACATCGCGCTAGTGCCGGGAGGCGGGAGCGGGGCGGTGTCGGTGGTGTTGGGTTCGGTGTTGATGGTCATAAAGACGAAGCCGTTGCCGTCACCCCGGTCCACCCATATTTCGATTGCACTAGCCTTGCCCTTGGTCCACAGAATCACCGGATGCCCCGCCTTGATCTGCACATTCAGTATCGGCTTCCAGGTTGTCGGGTCGACCACATGGGGTGTGCCGATGATCCACAAATCCTGCCCGATGGCAGTGGTGAACTTTTCAAGGGTTTTAATATGTGCCACCAAGGCTGTCGTTCTCGGGATGATCCCCGGCATCACGGCTGGCGGCATGGGATGGTCTTGCGCGGGTGTGATCGGCCATTCCGCCGAGCCGTTGCCGCCATCCCGCAATTGATTTTTATAGGCTGTCCAATGTTGGCTGAAGGATTGCCAGTCGCTATGTTCATGCAGCGCATGACGGAAGGCTAAGGCATCGGCTTGTAAAGATGCGATGTATTCAGGTTTGATTCCCAGCAGTTCGGCATATTTGGGCAGGGTGGCGGCAAGGTGTTCTAGCAGGTCGGCTTTGCCGCTGTCGTCGTTGGGCAGGTAAGATGAAGTGGTCATGGTGTTTTGTCTCCGAGTGGTGTGTTTTATGTTTTAAGGGTCTTCTCAAGTGGTTAATGGGGGTTGGCAGGGTCCAAACCGAAAATTTGCAGTTATCCTAGGCCGAAAAACCAAAAAAACATATCGGAAAAAATCTGATTTTTTAAATTATTTTTGATGAGGGAAAAACCGCTGTATTTGCATTAATTACCGGTTGGGGTTGTGTCTGCTGGATGCTCATGGATGTTCGCTGAGCGTTCAGCAACGGCTGATGAGAGCTTGGCAAGCCTTGCTGAGTGCCTAGCCAAGCTTAATGAATGATGTTCGAGACTCGCTGATAGCCTGGCAAGTCTTGCCAATCGCTCAGTGAGTCTTGATGAAGGGTGGGCCAATCTGGTTGACTGCCTCGCAAACCTTGCTAGACAGTGTGCGAGTCTGGTTGACTGTCTTGCCGGCCTTGCTGACGGGTCGGCAGGGTTCGACGGACGGCTATTAGGGTTGATGAGCATTCG
Source organism: uncultured Methylococcaceae bacterium (assembly GCA_903930145.1). Lineage (GTDB taxonomy): Bacteria > Pseudomonadota > Gammaproteobacteria > Methylococcales > Methylococcaceae > Methylumidiphilus. The sequence goes on along the minus strand of CAIYXP010000051.1, from coordinate 7,707 downwards.
GCAAGGGCTGCTGACTGCTCATGAAGCTTGGCTGAGTGCCTTGCCAAGTTCGCTGATTGCTGAAACAGACGGGTCGGGCAATCGGCAAAGTCTGCCCATCAGTCATCAAGAGGTGATGAAGGCTTCATAAGCTTGGCATGGCAGTCTGCAAACTTCGCTGAATCCTTGCCTTTGCATAACTTGAGGCTTAGATTTTTGGCACGATACTATTGTCGGTGACTTGCAGAGAGTTTCGTAGAATTGAGTTGATAATGGATTGATAACCGCGCCCCTCGGCTTCGGCTTGAGTCCGCAATGCCTCAATAATATCGTTGTCCAAGTAAATACTAATTTGGGTTTTTCCAGTTGAATCTATCACAGCACCGCGTTGTGCATGGCTAAAATCATACTCTTCCCGCATAATTGATTCCCAAGAAATGATTCAAATTCATTTGCCGGTCAGCCGGGTGGGCAAAAAGCTTCACCGTTTACCCACGCGGAACCGGCTTGAACGGTGGGATCGCGGTAGGACGGCCAGTTACCCGACCGCCCCCGCACAGATCCCGGCGTGCGGAATTACCGCACCGGGCTCCTCCGTGTCACTCGCTTGGCACTCGTCATATGTCGTCTCAGAAAATATGGCATATCTTCGGGAGTGGCACCTTGAAATATTCCAGTAGCTCGGCGAAACCCGTCCAATTATAGCTCCTCCGCTGACTGCGGTGATTGAGCGTTTTGAGCAAGATGCGCTTTGCCTGATGGAAGAAATTCCACAGCCGCTTGCCATTGCCACGGATGCCATAGTACTGGTAATACCCCCGCAGCTTGGCGGCAAACCGGGCGAACAGTTCCCGTTTGGGAAGCTGGCGGTTGTCTCGACACCACACGGTGAAGCTGGCAAGCGCCGCCCGGTATTTCTTCGTCGCCGTGCGCCGTTTCAAGATCGGTTTCCGCCGACGGCTCAAGCCCCAACGGAACTCGAAGCCGAGGAACTCAAAGGCTTCGCGGTTTCTCCGCCGGTTCCGGCTGAAGTCCAACAGGCGAGTCTTGTCCTCCGCCAGACTCAGGCCATACTTGCCAAGCCGCTTGCCCAGTGCCTCGTAAAAACGCCGGGCATCCGTTTCGTACTGAAACGCCGCCACAAAGTCATCGGCATAGCGGCAGAAATACGCCGCACCGCGACAATGCGCCTTCACCACTTCCTCATGCCACTTGTCCAGTACCGTATGGAGATAGACGTTGGCCAGCACCGGTGAAACAACGCCCCCTTGCGGAGTGCCCTCCTCCGGCCTGACGATTCGCCCGTCCGTCTCCAATATGCCGGCTTTCAACCATCGGCGGATCAGTCCCAGAAATGGGCGGTCGTCGATCCTTTCCTCCAGCATGACCATGAGTCTTTCATGTGAAATGTGGTCGAAAAAGCCTTGGATGTCGGCCTCAACCACATAATGGTATTCCCCATGGTGCAAGGTGTGGCTCAAATCCCGCACCGCGTCCAGTGCACCCCGCCGGGGCCGGTAGCCGTAGCTGCACGGGAGAAAGTCCGCCTCATAGATCGCCTCCAGTATTTTCGCCACCGCCATTTGCAGGACTTTATCCGCGATGGCAGGTATCCCCAATGGCCTCAACTTGCCGTTGGGCTTGGGTATGTATTTCCTGAGTATCCACTTCGACCGATACGATTCCGCCTTGACTGCCCCGACCAGTTCCGCTAGGTTTTCCAGCAGATTCTCGCCATACGCACGCGCCGTCAGCCGGTCAACACCCGCCGCCGCCCGTGGGTTGACGAACCGCCAGCACCACCAGAGGAAACCGACCGTGAGCAGCCCGAACAGGTTGCGGAACCGGTGGGCCTTGTCACATGACGCTTTGTTCGCTAATCCCAACAATGTGGTTTGCATAAGTTTCTCCAGTCCTTCACGCCCGGCTTATGTTTCCTTTGCAGGCTGCGTAACACGGCTGGCCCCTTCCCCATGTGAGCGGCTTTCCCGCACTCGGAGTACTATGGGCCAGTCTGACTCCCCATCGGCCATCAGCCCAGCCTCCTTACAGGGTTGGCAGGGCTTACCCGTGCGCCGGACGGTTTAGGCTTCGGCTTACCTCCGTTTCCGGGTTTCCCCTTGCGTGGCTCATTATCCGCATGCCTTTCCGCCCGCCCGGGAACCCATGGGGCCTCCCAAGTTCCTGGCGTTTCTCTTGCCACATGCCAAGCGCTCCGACCCCGGCAGACCCTCGGGAATCTCACCTCGCCGAAACCTTAGATCGAAGTTTGTGTTCTCTGTTGTCCGCCTGGTTTCCCGGCGGTGCCACGCTATCTCGATCATCTTCCCGACTTAACGATTCCTTTGTGTTGGCTTCCGTCTTGTTGACAACGTCGCCGTCTGCATTCACTCTCTTAACGAGGCTGAAATCGCTTCGGGGTGGTGCATCACCCCTCTGGCCTAGGGCATTCTCTGTGTACGCTTCACCTCTCTTGTTCACATGTACTGCGGCATAAGCCGCCGGTCACGTTCCGCCAGAGGCGCAACACTCGATACGGGTGGGTGGCTAGCCCTTACCCGACCGGGACTTTCACCCGGCAAGAAACACCAAGCTTCGCTTGGCGCACCAACAAAAAGATGTTGCCCGACCTACCAGGCTGTACTTGTCATATTAGTTTATGCCTTGTTGTTGCACTCAGTAGATATAAGGGTGCGCATTGCGCACCATTGGTAATGCCAAGACATTCCCGTAACAATAATTTTAATATCCCCAATTCAATACCACATTTGGGTGTGGTTATAAGGTGCGCGATGCGCATCCTACCGGGCTTTTTCATTCGCTTTCGTCAAGAAACACTCCAAAGCCATCCCTTAAATAATCTGCCAAAGTCATAGCATCGTGTCTTGATAGCACTGTAATGTCGCCCAAAAGCGCAAGCACACCATCTGATTCACAATTAGCATCAAGTATTATTGAATCTACTTTGACTACCCCGTCAAAACCATGGATATTGGGAAAGGTTAAATTGCGACTTGGGCGAAGAAATGAAACCGAACAACCCGGAACGGGAAAAAAGGGAAGTTCAATTGCGCCGTGAAGTCTTCCAATCGACCCAGTTTCAGAACAAAACAAGCTACTATCAACATAGATTTTCATTGCATCAGCCTTACGGGAATACTAGGAACATGCAAAACAGAGGCTGCCGCTATTTCCGAACTCATATCGCAGCCCATTTTTATGCCGAGACTGATTATCGCATTGATGTTGTTAATTCGCCCCATCAAGTCGTCACCATGAGTTTTCCATCCCATAGTCCCATATAAATTTTGATCGTTAAACATGTTGTTCATTTTTACTACGGCTGCGGAAATCGCCTGTTGTGCTGCTGCCTTGAGAGCCATACAAGGATCATTTGGCCCTCGGCAATATCTGTCATATTGACGTTCTTCAAGAGAAGACATTCCATCGGGTCTGGTTGAGATACTTATATTACTTGTTGCTATTGCAATCGCAATACCATTTGTCAACGCATCAATTGCTATGCCACCAATACAAATTAGGTTAGGACCAAGGACACAGGCACCTTCAGCAGGGTTGGGTGCCAACCCCAACGGATCAACCCTGCTCAACGGATTCCAGTTGACATACCCATAGGTATTGATCCCGCCAGCCAACCCAATCGGATCGCTCTGCGTATAGCGCCCCGTCCCCCCATCGTAGCTGCGGTAGTAATTATAGTTCAAGCCCGATTCCACATCGTATACCTGCCCCGGAAACCTCATATTATTCACCACCGACTCCGACACAACCGTCGCCTTCCCGAAGGCCATCGCCCGTTGCGCCCAAGCCAAGTCCCCCGTTTTGTCAATCAACTGTTGCGGCGTACCGAGATGGTCGTTCTGGTAGAAAAAGTATTCTGGCTGATCTTGGCCTACCCTGTTGGCCTTCAGGAATAGCGGGTTGGTCCCCCATGTGCCACCCGGTTCCCAGCCGTATTGCGCCTGTAGCTCGGCTTGGCCTTGCAGCGCAGCGCCCGCGCCGTCCTGTGCGTATTCCGCCGCCAAGCCCTCATCGGCGTAAAAATAGGTGATTGTGCGCGGCACACTCAAAGCCAGCCAACTGTTGCCATTTAACCCCCGGTAAAGCGTCTTGCGAATCCTCCGACCCTGCGGGTCGTACTGGTAGCTGGCAATTTTATTGCCGTCGGCGTCTTGGACTTCGGTCAGCCGGTTGGCCGCATCATAAACATATTGTTGGTTATGGTAAGGGTCTTCGGTCGCCGTCCCGCGTTCGACCAAGCTGCCGTTTGCATCATAGCGATGGGTGACGAGGCTTTCTTCCGTGCCGTTGCCGCCCCCCGTGTCGAGGTGGCTGGCGAGGAGTTGGTTGTTGGCATCGTATTGCCAGAGGCTTGCGCCGCCTTGATTATTGTCGGTGAGTCGGTTGCCAAGTTTGTCGTAAGTGTAACGTTCTGACGGAAGGCTTGGCCCAGTCGGGATGTTGGGCGTGACTTCCGTCAAGCGATTAAGCGAATCGTAGCCATAGCCATAATCCCCATGTTCGGTTTGCCGACCGGTGATATTGTTTTCAGCGTCGAAGCGATAGCCGAAATCCATTAGGGTTTGCTGGCCGGGGGATTTGACTTGGATACGGGCAAGCCGCAGCAGGTTATCGTAGTCGAGCTGCCGTTGACTGCCCCCCGGATAAGTGATCCGGCTGGCTTGGCCCCAAGTGTGCGAGCCGATGCTGATGGTGCCATTGCCCGGAAGTTCTATACCTTGGAGTTCGTCAGTGCCTTTGCCGCCATCGCCCCCCGTCCGGTCATAGCGATAGCCGATGACGGTGCCGTCGGCGAGTGTTTGGCTGGCTTTTCTGCCCGTGGCGGTATAAAGGATGTCGAAGTTGACGATGTGGCCACCCAGGGTAACCGTTTCCCGAGTTTTGCGTTGTAGGGCATCCACCGTGATGGCAATTTCAAAGGCGAGATGGTCGGCATGACCCGCGTTGCTGTCGGTGCCGTCGGTCAGGGTGCCCGCCGCATTGTAGGCATAGGTGATGGTTCGATTGACACTGCCGATGGCGTTAAGATGTTCTTCCTTAGTGATCCTGCCGACAGCGTCGCGGCTGTAATGCTGCCGGTTGCCCTTGGCGTCGGTGACATCGGTAAGCTGGCCCACGGCGTCATAGGCGTAGGCAGTGACTTGGCCCAGTGGGCGGATTTCCTTCACCCGCCGATTAATAGCATCATATTCAAAGCGGGTGGCGTTGCCGTTGGCATCGGTCAGACTCAGTAGGTTGTCGCGGGCATCGTAGGCAAATTGCGTCACCCCGCCGTTGGCATCCGTGACGCTCTTGAGCCGCCCGAGGGCATCGTAGGCCATCTGCGTCTTGTTACCCAGACGGTCCGTGCTTTCGATGAGTTGCCCTTGTTTGTCATATGCACTTTTAGCGCGGGTGCTGACGGTTTTTTCGATGCCATCGGCTCCGGTTTCGCGGTGGCTTTCGATTTGCTCGACCACTCGGTCTCGGGCATCAAATCGCATTTCCCGTGTCAGGCCGGCAAGCTTGATGCGAACCGGGGCAAATGGGGTGACGCTTGAATCGTATTCGTAGGTCGTGGTGTTACCGGCGGCATCCTGTGTGCTCAGCAGTTGGCCTTGAGCATCGTAACTGCTGCGCGCCACCGTCTGCCCTGCTTCGTTGATTTCGGCGATAACCCTGCCTTGGGCATCGTAGTTGATCTTGAGCGTACCACCTAGGGCGTTGGTGGTTTGCGTGATGCGGTTTCGCCCATCAACGGCGAACTGGGTGATGTTGCCTAGAGCATCAATGCTCTTGATCCGATTACCCGCCTTGTCATAAACGGCTTCGATGCGCTTTCCCAAGGCATCGATTCGAGCCGTGATATGTCCGGCGGCATCATACTCCGCTTTCCAAACATGGTCGGCGGCATCGGTCAGTTGGGTGACTCTACCGGACAGGTCGTAGGCGTAGCGGCTAAGCTTGCCCAAAGAATCGGTGACTTGGGTGCGATTGCCCAGATCGTCATAGGCATAGCTGACACTGACATCTTGCCCAGACGCACCCGGTGCTCCGCTTATGCCCTTGCGAGTTTCGCGGGTAAGCCGACCTAGCGAATCGTATTCGTATTCGGTGATGCGTTGTTCGAGCAAGCCGACGGCATCGGTTTTTTTGAGGAGGTTGCCCTTGGTATCGTACTCGTATTGGGTTTTGACACCTGCCTCGTCGGTTTCCTCCAACACTTGCCCGTTGCTGCTGGAATATTTTGCGCTGGTGATGGTTCCGTCCGGGTTCGTGGTTTTGACGATGTTGCCGAATTCGTCCTTGACGATTTCGGTCTTGCGTCCGCTAGCATCTGTTCGCGTTTGGCTGCGGGTAGCGGTATCCTGCGAGCCTTGCAGATAGTCGGATTTATAGTTGATGTCACGTCGGATAAGGATACCTTCGCTGTCATACCAGTTTTCAGTGATACGGCTCCCCGCTACCGTGGCCGGTTCGGTTACCCGCACATAAAATTGTTTTTTCAGCTTATCGTAATCGTAAACATAAGTGGTTTCCTCGCCATCGGGGGTTATTGTCTTGGTGATTCGGTCGGCGGTGTATTGGTATTGAGTTTTGCGCCCTTCGGCATCGGTGATGGAAGTCAAGTTGCCGCCGGTGACGGTGTAGAGTGTGGGATTGCCGAGGACATCGGTGACTTTGACGATGACCGGGTAGCTTTGCCCGGCCCGGCTGGTGGTGGCGTATTCATATTTCACCCGGCGCAGCGGGGCGGTGTTGCCGGGAATGAGGGCGGGGTTGTCTTGGATTTCGGTCAATAGGCCATTGACGTAGGCGTAGTTGAAGACGAGGCTGCCGAAATGGTCGCGGACTTCTTGCAGGCGGTTTTGGTCGTCATACACCAAGTTTACCGCGACATTGTTGCGGTCGCCGTATTTCACCAACTGGAATTGTAGGGTAGAGGCATCATTGCGCTGGTACTCCATCCATTGGCTGGTAGTGCGGTCTTGCCAGCGCAGTGTTTTAATCCGGTTCGCGGCGCAGCCGGTACCGGTGAAGTAGTCGGTGGTGCGGACGCTGTAGCGGTTTTCCAGCGTCCAGGTCTGGCCGTCGCCGCTGTAGGCGCGGTCTTGGATTTTGATCTGCGGGTAAGCTTGGCAAAAATTATCGCCAATGGGTTGCCCGTCCAATTCCGCAGGCTTCCAACGCGGGTTGACCAGCCACTTGCCGCTGTCAAACTGGCGCTCGATAGTGACGTAACCCCCTAAAACTTTGACGCGCATATCCACCACGCTGTCGCCGACCGTGCCGTTGGGCAGGGACACCTCCGCCCACGCGGGTACGCACAGCCAAGCGAGCATCAGCAACAGGGCTAACAGCATGGGTTTTGGTGCCATCATGGGGTTACTCCGAATTTTCAAGTCATTGCGCACACAATCAGAAATCATCATTCAATTGCCCCCGCCGGAACCGCCGCCGCCTTTGCAGCATTTACCGTCGCATTTGTTACAAGGTGGAACCCCCGGCATGGATTGGTAGCTACTGCCTCCCCCGCCGAAGCCACCACCGCCACCACCGCCACCACCGCCACCTCCGCCGCCGCCGCCCGGCCCACCGCCACCGGGACAGGAGCTATTGCTGCCGCTGCCCCATGAAGTGCCGGTGCTGCCGCTGGTCGTCGTGCCGTTGGAACAGGCGTAGTCGTAACTGACGTTAGTGGAATTG
>CAIYXP010000050.1 GCA_903930145.1 uncultured Methylococcaceae bacterium | reverse complement strand
CTGCCTGCAAGTCACGCTCAAGCACCGGCTGCGCGCGCTGGCCCCCGGACTGACCCCGCGGGCCGTGCTGGAAAAGATGGCGGCGCTACAAATGGTCGACGTGCATCTGCCGACCACCGACGGCCGTTGCCTCGTCCTGTCCCGACACACCCAGCCCGAAAAGGACCAGCAACTCCTGCTGGCCCAACTGAAGCTCGTTCTGCCGCCCCAGCCGCCCCCCAAAATCACCTCAAACGCGACACCGACACTGTAGCCCGTCAATGGCTTTGTAGTGCCGACCTTTGCATTTCGCAAACGGCGGATCAATCAGTTAGCTGCATTTTTGCCTTGAGTTGCGGAAGTAGGGTTAGGAAATGGCGATTTTATATGCAATTTGATTGCATTCTCCACGGCCTTGGCGCTTGCATTGCCGTTGTTGCCCAACTGCTTGCTATATGAATCCAGTAATTGCCCGAAACTCCCTTGGCGAGCCATGCGTTCGGCCACTTGGCGTTCATGTTCTGCCTTTCTGCGGAGGTCCTCCTCGTAGGCATCAATATCGCCATGCTCAGCGATTAAGTCGCCTAAGTTCCGGGCATCTTCCCTAGCCGCTGCAAATGTCATCCGGTCACCCCGCACACCGCGCCATGACCTTTGACCTTTGCCATCGAAAGTACCAATCAACACCAAGCGCTTTACTCCGTCGGCAAAGTAGCGGTAATAAAACCCCTTTGTGCCATCGGGCAGGGTTCGCATCAACAATACTCCGCGGCCATGCCTAGCTTTTCGACCGTCAACTCTTGAACCTTGCCTGTCGGTTTGACTGCTTCTGGCACCGACGGAACCTTAAGCCGTTGGAACCCCGATATTAGTGCCAGCGTCAACGCGCTGGCGGTCAGTGGGTCCACCGTGTATGTCGGGGATTCGTCAACAGCATCCACGACGGCCCCAGCTATAATATCGCCGCAATCAACCCCGATGGTCGCGTGGCGGCGTGGAACCCCGACCCCGATGCCGCCGTCATCGCGCCAACGATCAGCGGGTCCACAATCTATCACGGGGTGTTATTTAGCCCAAGCAAAGCCAACCGTTTGGCGGTGTTCCTGCGCTCCATCGGGTTCAGGCCATGTTTTGTTAGGGCGGCAATCCTTTGCCGTCAGAGTATCTACCGGTTACGTCAAAATGAAAATGGCTGCCCCCTAAAACACGGTTAGGCGATGCAGTTCAATTGACTGATAAGCTTATTCAGATAGGTTACTTCAATCTGGCTGGCAATGTTTGTTAACTTGAAAAACCATCTGAAATAGTATTTGATACGATGAAAAGTATTGTCGCAATTCCGATTCGCCCTTATGGCAAAGCCAAGGGCTTGAGTTTGCTGGCACTTATCGGCCACTTGGCTGGTTGTTCTGCTGGCTTGAAGGTGTATCCGACCGATGTGCCGCCCAATTCCCTGCGTCTTGGCGAAGTCTCGTCCTTGGCCTCAACAAAAGACATCAAGGTCAAGAAAGAAGGGGTCAGGTCTAAAGTGCTCCCCATTGTCAAGACCAGAATCTCACCGAATTAAGATAGAAGCGGGTTGATAAATGTTTGTCCCTGCCTCGTTGTCTTGCCCACTTCCAAGGTAGACCTTAGGCGTAAGAAGATCGCTGTCAGCCAGTCCACCTCGGGCGACATGCCCGTCACCGGCTTGGATGTCCTCGACCAGGACGGCGACAGTTTGGAGGTCGAACTGGCGAAGCGGCTGATTGCTTGAAGGTTGGTCAAGTCTGCAGGCATCCTTGGTGGATGGTTGCTGATTTTTATAATGAAAGCGGTTATTCATTGACTGCCATTGATGGGCAGCCAACGACCCCTATGTGTAGTTGCAAACTATGTGTAGCTTGTTGATCTTTATTGTCTGAGAGATCGAGTGCGACTGGGTTTGAACCGAGATG
>CAIYXP010000049.1 GCA_903930145.1 uncultured Methylococcaceae bacterium | reverse complement strand
TTCTCCAGCCAGCCTTCGTCCATTTGCCGCAGATCGTGGTCGCTTAGGTGCATTGATTACGTTGAGGTTTTTACTTTCACCATTGTACCTTTAAAATCACTCTCTAACATCCTGTCTTTAAGGGGGTAACTGAACGATTACTATTTTGCTGCGTTACAGGCAGTCGAAGAACTTCTTGATAAAGTCATTGAGTTCGCATTATGCGCTTGTGGCCGAAGCACACCTACTGAACCATTACCCATTGAATCAGCCCTTAGTGAATCCAATTTTGAAAATCGTCCAATTCCTGCTGAACTCCAAGAATGGCTTGATTATCTTCCTCCATGGAGAGAATCTGAAATTGAAATTCCCCCTTGGCCTGATGGCCCTGTATGGCCGGTAGACGACGAATTCAGACAAGTCTGTTGGGATAATATTGGCCTTAATAGACTCATCCTAACTAACCCAAGAAGTGCAGCAGAAATATCCCTCGCATTAATAATTAAGCAAGGAGGAAAGCGATTATCGAATGAGTGGTTTGATAGTTTGCATTATGATTTTGAATTGGCGAATGATTTTAGATGGTCTCAACCCTTTTATGATAAAGGGCCGTTCCTAAGCTTGCTCAGAGCAAGTCCCGAAATAGGTTTAGAAACCATCATCAAATTGGTAAATTTCACTACAGATCGCTGGAAAGAATGCCAAGAATGGAGAAAAACCCATGAGCCTGAAAGCGAGTGGTTTCCACGGGAAAAATTGATTTTAGATGTTCAAATTCCCTGCGATGACGGAGAACAAACTTGGATAGGTGATGGACGCTGGTTCTTTGCTTATCGTGACATGCCTCAATATCCCCAAGTTTTGACTTCTGCTTTGATGGCCTTGGAAAAATGGTTATATGATAAATTAGACAAAAACGAGGACATTGAAGGCATTATTATTGATATTCTTGGTAAAACTCGCTCATTAGCTTTGGCGGGTGTTTTGATCGGTGCAGTTAAAAAAGAACCCAAGCTGTTGCTAGGCGCTCTCTTGCCGTTTCTAGGTATGCCAGAAATTTATCGTTTTGACTTTGAACATGTGAGCGCCAACGAGATGCACCAAATGATGGGTTGGGGATTCGGAACAACCCAAGAACAATTTGAAGCGGCAAGGGATTGGCATGGAATGCCCCATAGAAAAAAGCAACTAGAACATGTTGTTTTTGAATTGCTGCTTAGGTATCCAAGCTTTCAAGAACAGATGGATGAAATAAGATTAAGATGGCAGGGAGTCTTGCGAAATAACGCAAATATAGGTATTGAAGATGAATTACTGTTTCGACTTTATCATCAGTTTGATCTGAATAATTGGCGTTGCGAATTGAATAAAGATAATAACCTACGATTTGAGTACAAAGAACCAGAGGAAATGCAAGAGCGAAATAGGCACGCAAGGCAACTTCACGAAGATCGGCAGGCCATTTTTTACCTGCCGTTTAAATGTCGCCAGATTATTGATGGGCAGCTAGAGATCACCCAAAGCGAGTTTGATAAATTATGGGAACGAGGCGAATATCTTCTAAGTCTCGACTTCGATACAATCTTTGGCAAAGAAATTCTTATATCAAAACAAGATATAGCCTGTGGGCTTATTGCTGCGGCGGTATGTAAGTTTAGAAATTGCCTTAATGCTAGTGGAGAAGATGAAACGGAATTCCTGAATATATTGATAAACATTACTTTGAATCCACCACCAAGAATGCAGTTTGATGTTCCTGATTCAGTTGGCGATACCGGTTGGGATTCCTTTTGTGCGGATGCTTTACCTATCTTATGGGCCGATAATAAAAATGCGCAAGAAATAAGGGTAGGCATAGGAAATTTAGTTTTAAGTTTTCACTATGAAACAGTAAAACGGCTTTTCAAAAATGCCTTTAAAATCCGTAAGATACTTGATGTTGATTATCAGCGATTATGTCATTTCATGCTTAGATGGTCGGTTTTTCGTTACCGCCTTAATTTGCTCAGCAATAATTTAACAGACCAACAGTCACTTGATTATAAAGAAATATATGAAGAAATAAATAATCTACTCAAGAGCTTTGCTGATGGCTCGATTTCTCCAGATACCCCTAAATGGAAATCGCTAGGTGGTGTTTATGAAGACAAAACTATTGGTTTTGTTGAAGCAAAAGAAAAAGCTCAAGCTATGATTTATCCTAATCGGAATACTGAATTTTTAAAAAAACAAAAACATATTGCAATGCTTAGGCTACCAAGCATTGATCTTAATTTAATAAGTTATGGCTATGACCATATAGTCAATCTAAATGATGCTTACAATGAAAGTGAACGCACTAACTGGTTGGTGTTTTTTCAACAAGCAGTCGATACAGTTAGTTGGATGCTACATGGAGGACAGTCTCAAATAGAAGAAATTGATGGTATGCCTTATCAATTTGAGCGCTGGCTTTTCCAAAAACTACCGCCAATTATTCTTTCAACCATATCCACTAGTGAAGCAGAAACTCTTTGGCATCCAATCTTAACATTGGGTTCGCCAGCACATTATTGGATTTCTGCCTTTTTGAATGAGTGGTGGAATTATGGTTTATCAAATCATCAACATGACACACAGTATTTCTTGTTGATATGGAAGGAAATGTGGGAATTCACCAGAACAAACCCAGGATGGGGCAATGGAGCTAAACGTGCTTGGGATATGAATAAAAGCTATTGTTCTTTGATAGGACTAGACGAACTTACCTTAAGTTTTTTCTGGGATGCAACCCACATTGCGTTGGTTACATCAATGAGAAAGGAATTTTCTATTTGGTGTCAAATCCATTTAGCAGATGAAACCTGTGCGGGAGCGTTTATTAGATTTCTTTTAAAACCTGCCGCAACCCCCTTACTTGATGATGGAATTAAATGGCTTGACCAAACTGTAACGAAACACGGCTTTTGGTATGATTACTCTAAACATATTGACGGACAGTTAGCCGACCTCCTCGATCATTGCCAAGAACTTGCAAAGGGTGAAAATGATATACAAGCAGCATTTTTCAGATTACTTCGTGTTTTAGTGGAGCGTCAAAGCCCGCAAGCGTTATCGCTTCAAGATAAATTAAATTGATAACGAACAATCGGTCAGGATATGAAGATGGCTTTATCGCATGACCACTAGACAGGCAAAACGCTTCTTTGAATGCAATAGAATTCTTAAATAATTACAATTTTTACTTCCTAAGGCCCCCCTATGCAAACCGTCTACAAACTCAATGCCGATGAACTCAACACCGAGTTTCTCGAATCCGTCAAGGCGCTGTTTCCTCATAAAACCATTGAGGTGGCAATTCATGACGTAGAAGACGAAAGTCGGACATTGCCGGTCAAGAATATTCAAAGCCGAAAATTCGATCCATTTCCGAGTGGATTAAAAATGTCCCGTGATGCTATGAACGAAAGACGGCCAAACTATATGACCATGGCCGTCGAGGAGATTATCATTCCCCCAAGAGAGGAGCGTTATGAACGCTAGGATATTCGCCGATACCAATATTTTTATATATGCTCATTTACAAAATAAAAATGACCCACGTTGCCCAAAGGCTGCGGAGTTGGTCAGGGTGTTGCCGCTGACCATCAGCAACCAAGTGGTACACGAGTATTACAGCGTCATGTTGAAAAACAAAGCCAGTGATGCGTTGATCCAGGCCAATATCAAAACGATGCTTTGGCATTGCGATGTGTTTTGCCTGAACTTGGAAACCTTGGTTTGCGCTTTTGACATGCGGGAGCGTTATCGTTTTTCATGGTGGGACAGCTTAATTGTGGCTTCGGCTTTGGAAACTGAATGCGAACAGTTGTATACGGAAGACATGCAGCACGGGCAAGTTATTGAAAACCGGTTGTGCATCATCAATCCTTTTCTGGATTCGGTGTCGTAGCCAGCCCGGACGGAGCTTGCTGGGTTGGCATCTGCCGCTTTTCCCTCACTTAAGTTTAGGCACCCCGCGCACCAGCCGTGCCGCGATGGCATCGGCCAGTTTGGCGGTGACTTCTTTGAAGCGGGTACGCGGCAACAGGTCATAGGCCATGCTTGCCAGATCGCCGAGTTGGCTAGGCCAAAATCTGCCTAGCCAGGCAAAATGGTTGGCTTTGGTCAGCACGACCAACGGGCGTTCATCGTTCGTTGCGTCGAGGATTTCGATATCCAGCGCCAGATTTAAGCCCTAATCGCCATTCAATTGTGCCTTGAACGGCACTGCCAGCTTGAAGCGCACGGACTTGGACGCGGCAATTGTGATCGGCTCGCCTGACTGCGGGTTGCGCCCGGTCCGCCCGGCGGTTTCCTTCGGCTCGAATATCCCAAACCCGGTGACCGGAACCACGCTGCCCTCGGCCAGTTCGTTGCGGATGGTCTCCCATAGCGCGTCCGTGACGGCCTCTACGTCGGCCTTGGTGAGGTCGGGGCGTTTGTCGGCAATCTGGCTTTTCACTGCGTCGATCAGGTCTTGCTTGTGTAGGCGTTTGGTCATGGTTGGCTCTTCTTGGTTGGGGTTTCCACGTTGCGGCGATGGGCGGGCGGGGCGGAAATTATACGTCCAAAGCCTTGCAATCCAAACGGCTTGGAGCAGATTTTTCCATGGCTGGCGGCAGACGGCATCAGGCAAACGCCGGGTCGTCGCTCCAGCCAAACCCTTGACCCGGTTCGGCGCGGCCATGGAATGGCGCGTCCAAGGCGGGCGGTCAACAAAACCATTGCAACCCGTTGCCTAGGTTATCCGCGCCAAATGCCAACGCATTCGAAGACAATCCGGTCTTTTGCGGGAGAAC
>CAIYXP010000048.1 GCA_903930145.1 uncultured Methylococcaceae bacterium | reverse complement strand
GCTTGTATATTGGCAATTGGGAAAGCTTCAAGGATTGGTGTAATTGTTGCACCCCAAGTAAGATTGGGGTCGAGTGTAAATATTGAACCATCAGGTAAAACGACCGCCACATAGACATCGCTAAGTACATTAGCGTCATTGCTTGACGGTACAATACCACCCGATAACTTTAATGTATCATTAGGCGCATATACTGCTTGGTTTGTTGACAATGTTAATGTAACAGCTTGTAATGTCGGAACAAAACCCGTAATTAGGAAGACTGCGAAATAAAGTCTAATCAATGTGCGCATAACTTTTATAACTCCTCATCTTCCGAATTACGCAGACCTTCTAAAGCGGTTATGATAGGAAAATCAAATGTAGGGGCGGCTTTAGCCGCCCACTGGCGAATAAATTCGCCCCTACATACAGAGTTACTCCTTATTAAAGCATGGAATAAATCTTTATGCCGCCGTCTTCCCCAACAAATAATCCAACCACAACGATGACAATTTCTCCTGAACCGAGTTTTGTTTCAAGCGGGCGCGAAGATTGGGGAAATCCACCCGATTCAGATCTTGGTCTTGGTTATTGCAGGAATACACGAAATATTCCTTGCCGGTTTCCGGGTCAATGTGTTTGCACAAGCACTGAGCGCAAACGCCTTTCATCATGCATTGCATGGGCGAATTGATGGAACCGATGGCTTCGTGGTGTTCCTTCAAATACTGCTTGAGCACACCATAGCGAGCTTGTTTCACCGCGTCCATCATCCGGTCGGAACCAATCACAATCAAATGGTCAACATCGTCCAAATGAATCGGCGTTTCGCCGAGTTCGCCCTTGGCATAAGCCACGATGGATTCGACGATATTGCCGACAAAAGTTTTGTCTTGCGGACGAGTCGGTTCGATGGCGGTGTTGCCTTCGCGTTTGTCCACCGACCAGACAATCAAATCGGCAGCAGCTTCGATTTCCTCAATCTTGAATACGTCCCCCCGATTGCGGTAGCCGGCAAAATAAATGACTTGGTTGCCAGCGGCTCGCATCGCCTTGCCGATGGAGAACAACACGGCGTTACCCAAGCCACCGCCCAATAACATCACGGTGCGGCCTCTGGGTATGTCGGTGGGAGCGCCGGTCACACCCATCACCACGATGGGATCGCCGGGGTTCCATGTCGCACACAGTCGCGAGGAACTGCCCATCTCCAAGGCTATCAGTGAAATTAGTCCTCTTTCTTTGTCCACCCAAGCCCCCGTCAAAGCCAGCCCTTCCGTCGTCAACACCGTACCTTGCACCGACGGAGCAAGCGCTTCAAAGTTTTGCACTCGGTAAAACTGTCCGGGCAAGAAATGCTTAGCCGACAGCGGAGCTTTGACAATCACTTCGATGATCGTCGGGGTTAAACGGCGGATTTCCACGATCCGTGCCAATAGGTTTTCATCCAATTTGGCTTGGAATTCGGTCAAATCCTGTTCACGCTCGGCTTGCAAGTCCGAGGGCAGCGTAGACAACTCCTGCTGGAACAGTTTGACGATGTAAGGATAACCGTCTTTGGCACTCGCCATGGCTTTGACCACATTGCCAGCATAAACCGGGTGATTGTCGCCATAGAAGGTGATATAACGACCATTGCGGCAATACGAGGTGAAAGGGGCCGGCTTGCCTAATTTGGGAGCAGCCGTATCATCCATTGGCAACAATACTGGCTCGTTGCCCGATCCTTCGGCTGGGCTGGCAATCCATTCCATCTCGTGGCGTTTATAAAATTTGCGATCCATCACGAAAGTGTCAGGATACTCGCTTTCGTAAATCGTGTTGGGTGAAGTGCCGGCAGCCACGAACAAGCTACGCAAGTTGACAACCAGTTCGCCGCTGGTGCGCCATTTTCCCTCTTGTTCCTCCAGTTTTTCAAAACGGACGGCGCGTAAATGACCATATTCGTCATCAATGGCTTCCAAGGGGCTCATGCCTTCAGCCAAACGAATGCCTTCGTCCAATGCCTCGGCGATTTCCTCATGATTTTGTCGATAGGCAGGCGAATCTTTGATGCCTTTGCGATAAAACAGAGTGACACCGCCCCATTGCTCCAACAGCGGTACAAAATGGGGCTTTTCCCCCGCCGCTGCGGCACGTTGCCGCTCGGCTTGAATGGCCTTGCCATGGGCTAGGAATTCGTCGAGTATGATGATTTCCTCGGCATCATAGCGGTCACGCACCGTATCCTCGCCATAAAGTTCGGAAAGCTTTTCGTAGCGATGCAAGATTTTCTCAACCTGCACCGGATAATAAGCCAACAGTTCCGTGGTGGTGTCAATTGCTGTCAACCCGCCACCAATGACCCCGGCTGGCAAGCGCACTTGCAAATTCGCCAATGAAGATTCTTTGGCCGCCCCGGTCAATTGCAAAGCCATCAAAAAGTCTGAGGCTTTGCGTATGCCACGGGTCAGGTTGTTTTTGAGGTCAATGACGGTGGGCTTGCCTGCCCCGGAGGCGATAGCGATGTGATGAAAACCCAAATCCCAAGCTTCGTTCACGGTCAAAGTGCCGCCAAAGCGAACCCCACCATAGCAGCGGAATGCTTTGCGGCGTAGCAGATTCAGATAAATCACTTTGAGGAAATTCTTATCCCAGCGCACGGTAATGCCATACTCGGCGACCCCGCCAAAACCCAGCATGACTCGCTTGTCCAAATCCTCATATAACTCATTAAAATCATGAATGGGCTTGGGCGGAGTAGTGCCGTCACCGGTTAATTCCTTGGGCAGAGGCTCTATTTTCAAACCGTCTATGCCCACCACGCCGAAACCTTCATTGAGCAGATAGTGCGACAAGGTATAACCCGCCGGCCCCATGCCAGCCACCAAGACATTCTTGCCGTTATAAGGTAATGCATGGGGGCGCTTGACGTTGAGCGGATTCCACCGAGTCAATAAGCTGTAAATCTCAAAACCCCAGGGCATGAACAATACGGAAGTCAGCACATTGGTTTCAATTTGCGGGATGTTGACCGGTTCGGTCTTTTGGTAAATGCAACCCTTCATGCACTCATTGCAAATCCGGTGTCCTGTCCCCGGACACATGGGATTGTCGATGATGACTAAAGCCAAAGCGGCGATATTGTCGCCCTGCTTTTTCAACAAATGCATTTCGGAAATCTTTTCTTCCAATGGGCAACCCGTAATCGCCACGCCTAAAGGATTGGTTTTGTAAGTTCCGTCCTTTTTATTCCGCATTCCTTTGGAACATGAATCCGTATCCCTATCGTGACAGTAAATGCAATGATCCACCTCGTACATAACCCGGCGTTCGCCAAAGCGGGGATCAGTCAGGGCAAAACCCTGCCTGCGCCGCTGATGTTCGGAATGAATGGCCCAAGCCTTATATCCGCCCAATTCTACCGTTTCATGCTCGACCAAATGATTAAAATCGGTCTTTTCAGGAACTTTGAAACTGACCCAGTCGGCAACCTCGGCTTTGAGTTTCTCTATTTTGGTGGAAGCAAAACTCCAGCGACAAACACATTCAAACAATGTTGCCACCAGCCCGGAATCGTCCAATGCAAGCCCGTCGGCAAATAACACTTTAGCTTCAGGATGGTTTTCCAAGCTAGTGCGGACGGTATCGGCTACTATCTCTTCCTGCTTGGAAAGGGCAAGCAATTCCACGGCCAGCCTAGCCACGGCAGCCTCACGATCACCGTCCACTAAAGCGGCTGGAACAACAGCCTTTAACAAAGCATCAAATTGTTTGCCAATCGAGGTAATATCCCATTCTTCGGGATTTTGGCCTTTATACCGCGAGGCGAGTTTTCCAACCACTTCGGATCGATAAGTGAAAATGCCTTCAAACTCACCATGGGCGGAATGCATTTGCTCACAGCGCGAGGATTCCACATGGAATAGCCACGCAATGAATTCACCCACTAGAGGGGCCATTTTCACCAGCAAATCTGAAACATGCTCGGGGGCCATGCCCTCGCCCCGGCAATTTCGGTAAGTCTGGAATTCTTCGAACAAATCCGGGTCTTTCTCTTGTGACGCGCGGTCAAAGATCAAGGTCAGGTCGCGCAACCGGCTGGGTTCGTAAAGGTCTGCGTAAGTGAATCCCGCTATGCCTAAAGTTTCGAGTTTTTCGTTTTTTTCAAGATGGCCTATCATCCATTTCTCCAATCATTTCGTGAGATCGCCCGCTAGGTGCAGACGAAAATATATTACAAGTTTATCGGTCTTGGGTCCGGTATGCGAGTGCCAAACAAACTCCAACTTCTTGCAAGGGTTTACTTTTGATAAAGTAAGCTGATTTCGCCCCCTAATTTAGCCCGGAGAGCAAAAACCATGACACCCGTCGCCTATCCGTTTTACCCGCCTTTGCTGCAAAAAGACAACAAAAGCCCCCCTTCCATTCCATCAGTCGTTCCGTTTGACACAGGGGTCGGTGTCATTGACGAACCCACTTTCCGCACAATCGAAGTGGATAAATTGTTCGAGTCCATCGACCACACCCGCACTCGCACCGGACAAGCCGTGCTATACCGTTCGCTGGCTAGGCCGTTGGCCGACCATGCTAGCATTGTTGCCAAGCAAGAAGCTTTGGCCGAAATCGAAGCCGATCCGTCATTACGGAACGGGCTGGAAAATCTATTAAACAAAGCCAAAAAGGGCGAAGGCGATTTTTATGATCTGCTCTACGCCAGCTTTTTGGGAGCCATTGGCAGCCCTGCCCATCCTTTGGAAATTAACGGCTTTGGCTATGATTCCTATATTAATGGGACTCGCTTCATGCTGAATTTATCCGTTGATGCCGCTGCCCTGCCCTCCCCAAAAAGCACTTATCTCGCCGCCCTGCTCGATGTGCTGCGCAATTTTTCGCAATCTCGCGCCCATGCTTTGATGCAGGGTCCAGTATACCGCAGTGAAAAGGAAATCCTGACAAAACAGGAAAAACCCTGGTATACCCCTGCGATTAAATTTCGCCCGTCGATGTTCAAACCGGGAATATTCATCACCGGATTGTTGCTTGTCATCCTCGCCTTGGAATTTATCCCTTTTCTGCTGGAATTGACCTCCTCCATTTCCCCGGTGTTGTGGCTGTTTTTAATGCCCTTGGGTTTGGTTTACATCCCCATCGTCGGCAGCTTTGACCGCGATGCCTGTATTTACCCCTTGCGTGAAATCTTCAAAAAGTCGCCTGAGGTTCAAGCCACCCTGGACGCTTTGGGCGGTTTGGATGAATTATTTTCGTTTATCCAATACCGGGAAGCCTTTGGACATCCTTCCGCTTTAGCAGAAATGAACGATTCACCCCGTCACACGCTGGCCCTCAAAGGCGTGCGCAACCCAATACTCGCCAAAGGCAATCCCGCTTATGTTGCCAACGAACTGAGCTTGGACGAAGAACGCTTGGCGCTCGTCACCGGACCCAACAGCGGCGGCAAGACAGCGTTTTGCAAAACCCTCGCCCAAACCCAATTGTTGGCCCAAATCGGCTGCTATGTGCCAGCCCAAGAGGCCAAACTGGGAGTAGCCGACCATATATTCTACCAGACACCGGAAATCAGTCACCTTGCCGATGGCGAAGGCCGCTTTGGCACGGAACTCAAACGCACCAAGGAAGTGTTCATGACCTCGACAGCACGAAGCCTCGTCATCATGGATGAATTGTCCGAAGGCACGACCCATGAGGAAAAAATTGAAATTTCGACGGATATTTTAAATGGATTTCGCCAAAAAGGGGCTACCACCTTATTAATCACGCATAACCACGAACTGGTCGATCATTTCCAAAAACTGAAAATTGGTTTGGCAAGACAAGTTGAATTCAAGGACGAAATGCCGACTTATCGCCTAGTCGAAGGCATTTCCCGCGTCAGCCACGCCGACCGGGTGGCGAAGAAGATCGGTTTTTCCAAGGATGATATTGCGAGGATGTTGAAGGGGAAGGCTTGATTGGATAAGTATTGCTGGTTCCCAAACTCCTGTTTGGGAACCCTTGCTTTGCAAGCAGCTAAATAATTAGCCTTAATGAAATGAAAACAGACAGCCTCTTTTACCGACTCATGCAAATAGAACCGACCTTGGCCTTTGAACTGGCCGGAATGACGGTGCCGGATGCGGGAGGTTACAGCTTCATTTCGCAGGAAGTCAAACAAACGGCGTTCCGCTTTGATGGAATAGCCGAACCGCCCACCAACCGGCCTGACGCGCCTAGGGGTTACGTCGAAGTTCAGTTCCAACTTGATGAGGGTTTTTACCTGCGATTTTTTAGCGAAATTCTACTGCATCTCCGCCAGTACCCAAGCTCGCGGCCTTGGCATGCTGTGGTCATTTACCCAAGCCAAGATGCCGAACGGGAATCCCCCGCAACTGCCCCGTTCATGAGTCTGCCCAACCTGCACCGGGTTTATCTGGACCGATTGCCACTGCTCGAAAGGGCCAACCCAAAACTTTGGCTGATCGCGCTGATCGTCGCCGAAGATGCAAATATCGCCCCCATCGTGGGGAAAATCCAAGCCCACCATAAAAGCCGGCCTGCCGATGGGATCGACTGGATGGAATTGCTGGAAACCGTTTTGGTCTATAAACTACCGACATTCACCCGAGAGGAGATTCAACAGATGCTCAACTTTAACGATGTCAGTTTGAAGCAAACCCGATTCTATCAAGATGTATTCGGCGAAGGCCGCTTGGAGGGCCGCGTGGAAGGCCGCGTGGAAGGCCGCGTGGAAGGTGAAGCCGCTTTATTACTCCGGTTGCTGGAACGCAAGTTCCCTCCACTGCCGGAGTCTGCCCGTCAACGCATCGCCACTGCAGATGCCGAAACCTTGTTGGTGTGGGGCGAGCGGGTGTTGGATGCCAACAACTTGGACGAAGTTTGGGGGAGTTGAGCCAGTCGCAAACGCTGCTTTCATAATTGATGGATGTTTTCGCTTATAAGCCAATATGGGGAAAGATACAATTTGACAAATGATAGGTTAAAGTGCGGTAACTACCCATATCAAAACCCCAGATTTTGATCTGTCCGAAATTATATTGCTGTTAAACAGGCCAAAGACTGCAACCATGGCTGAAAAACCCACAATTTTCAAATTTCCATTAACCCCTTTCCTTCTGCTTGGCTGGATTTGAAAAAACCAAGTAAAACGTTCTTGATTGACAGCCTCAAAAAGACGGGTGTAGATTAAGCCAAAAGCCAAACCCGTTCGTAAGGCGGGGACGGAAAGTCACGGGTCCCTGAGTAGGCCAGAATAGATAAGGGGAAAGCCGGATTGCCAAGAGTGCCTCTGTTGAGGGGGTAACTCATGTCAATCCGGTTTTTTTTGCTTTGATAAATTGAATTGTCCGAGGTGCTAGTCATGCCCAGCCTGTCCGATACGTCAGTCCAATCTACTCACACCTCATTAATTTGTTCTAAGTTGAACGTTGCAAAATTTACTGTATTGCCGTTTCTCTTGGCAGTCTCACTATTTTCAAATCTTGCAAACGCAATAACCGTTGATAAGGCAATCATTGAAGATTTCTCTGACATAGTGACAAAGCAGGATACTGGTATTAATGATTTTTACGGTAACATGGGGGAATTTAATAAAAACGGAATTTTATATGGTAGCTCATCCATAATTATCGACAATCAAACACCCCAACAAAAATCAACGGGGATGAGATTTGCTTGGAACTTTGCCGTCAATAACGACCCAGAAGCTTATACGGGTGTCTTCTTTTGCGTTTTTGGCTTATGTGACACTAAAGCCACATTTAACGGTGACAAACTCGAAAGAAATGCTCAGACTGTCTATTTTAATGAGCATAGTCTCAACTTAAATAATATTGATGGCTTAATCAACGAACCGGGTGGGGCAAGGAAATTTGAAACATTGAATATTGATTTAGGCTACACTGGGCAAGCCGTGAAGCTTAAGGTTGAAATAAAAGATGTTAACAATCGAATCAGATTTTGGCGTTTCCCAATAGACAAAGCAACTACCATAACATGGGATTTTCGTAACCCTTCACTTTATAAAAATGGTAGTG
>CAIYXP010000047.1 GCA_903930145.1 uncultured Methylococcaceae bacterium | reverse complement strand
ATTTGAGCGACCCGGCCACGGTGATGTCCCCCGCCGCCCGGGTGGCGCCGGTGGCGGCGGGCAGTGCCAGCCAGCCCGCCGGGAACGTGCTGCTGCCGAGCAGGTTGATGCTGCCAAGGTCAGCCCTTAACATTCCATCGACCCAGACGCTTTGGGCGTTGATGTCGATGGACCCTAAGCTGGTCCGTTGCACGATGCCGTCGATCCTGACGGTTCCGGCGGGGTCGGTCGCGTTGAGCGCCATGGCCCCGCCGTTGCCCAAGGTGATGCTGCCGCCGCTGCCGATGGTCAATGCTGATACGCCGCCGACATCCACGCCGGTGGCTTCGACCAACAAATTGCCGGTAGCACTGGACGGCAACCTGATGGTCGAGCCTAGGCCGTCGACAAGAATGCTGCCAGCACGCACCGTGAAATCGCTATCCGTAGTAGCCTGCCCCGCCGTCTTTTCGATGACACCGCCTGAGGTGACATTGATTTGTCGGGTGTTTACCGAACCCTTCACGTCACCTACCTGCAACTGGCTAGGACTGCCCAGTGTGTCGCCCGCGCTAATCCTGCCCCCTTCCACGCTGATTGTGCCTTGTCTTGCCAATACTTGGACACTACTGGTGTTGACGCTTGAGATTTCGCCAGTTTGTCTGACGACTAGCGCCTTGGCGGTTGGGGTGTCCGCCCCATCTGCTTGGATCAGCAGGCTGCTACCACCGCTCGTGTTGATCTTATTATTTACGGTGACATAATCGCCCGTCAGCATCAGCGCTCCGTCGACACCCGTGACCTTGTGTACTAGGCCGTTCACGATCACCTGACCCGTGCCGCTGGCGTTGGTGGCCAGTAAGGTGAGGGGCGCACCGCCACCATCGGTCAATGGGCCGGTGATGACCAGCATGTTGCCGGCAATGATCTTTGTTTCGCCATTGCCGGTTTTGTCGAACAATCCTAGGCTAATCGAGCCATTCGGGGCTAATAACTGGGTGATGCCACTGTTATGAGCAAGGATTTGGCCTGAGTTTGCCACGGTCAATGCCGAGCCACCTGTGGGATCAATGCCAGTGGCTTGGATCGTCAACACAGGATCAAGCGCAAAGAGATTCGCTGTGGATTGTAGTTTCGAATTTACCCCGTTAACCCTTATGGCATTGCCGGTCACAGACAACGCCCCGATTTGGCTTTGCACCATGCCGCCGTCGGTCAGGCTAACTGTCCCTTGATCCGCCAACACGGTCATATTGCCAGTGTTTGCACCGCTGATGCTGCCATTATTCTTGACTAACAACGCCGGTCCTGACGGGGCATTGATGTCTTTGCCCTTGGCTTCCACGATGAAGTCGCCAATGCCGGTTTTGCTGAGGGCCGAGCTGGTTCCGTCGATCAAAACGAATTGCCCGTTCACATTGAAATCGGTGTTGGCGTTGTTTTGGATGACACCGCCGGAAATGACATTCACGGCTCCATTGGTGGCATTGACGGATGTTCCGCCCGTCAGAGTTCCGCCAGTCACATTCACGTTACGAGTGGCTGTGGTCGTGCCGGAACTCAAGGAGCCAGTAACGAGGACATTGTTGCCAGCCTTGGTGTCGTTCTTGACTGTCAGCACCCCGCTGATATTGACATCATTGCCCGCCGTGGCGGAAGTGGCGGTCGCGGTTCCGGCTATACCGATGTCGCCACTGGTGGATTTTATCAAGGCGGCGTCGGTAATGCTGCCGCCCGTGTCCACTTGGACATTGCCACCCACGCCAGAGGTTTGCACATCCAGCGTACTACCCGTACCGACGAGACTGCCCCCGCTCTGCACTAGCAGCGCACTACCGCTAGTTCCCATGGCATTGATCTTTAGGCTGTTGCCGCTCGTTGCCGTGATCTTGGAGTTAGCGCCGCCGACCAGCACCTTGGGCGCGGTCAAGCTCATGTTGGCGCTATTGCTTAAACTGCCTCCGCCTGTGACGGCTACCTGCCCGTTGGTGGCTTCGACCGAACTCCCGCCGGTCAGCGTCCCGCCGTTGACGTTGACGTTGCGGGTGGCCGTGACGATGCCGGAGTCCATTTTCCCGGTGACAATGACATCCTGTATCGCCGTGGTTAGGGTTGAGGAAAGAGTGCCGCTGACGCTGACATCGCGGGTAGCCGTGGTGGTATTGGAATTCAGTACACCTTCAGTTGTGACTATAACATCAACGCCCTCCGCAGTATCCGTGCTGGACACTTTGCCAGACACGATGACGTTGCCGGCATCGGATTTCAGCAAAGTGGCGTTGGTGATGTTGCTGCCTAAATCCACTTGGATGTTGCCGCCCGTACCGGTGGCTTCAATGTTCAAGGTCGCGCCTGTGCCAATAATTTCACTTCCGCTTTGCACGGTCAGCGCATTGGTGCTGATGCCGGAGGCTTTGATACCCAAGCCCAAACCGCTACCGGCTATGATTTTGGAACCTGCACCACTGACCAGCACGGTCGGTGCAGCTAGAGACAGGTTCGCGGTGTTGGTCAATGTACCGCCATTGATGACAGCAACCTGCCCGTTGCTGGCTGCGACTGAACTCCCTCCGGTCAATGTGCCGCCAGTGACGCTGACGTTGCGGGTCGCCGTGGTCGTGCCGGAAGACAAGGAGCCGGAAACGAGGACATCATGACTCGCTGAGGTTGTGTTGGCGACGGTCAGCGCCCCACTGACATTGACATCATGCCCCGCCGTGGCGGAATTGGCATTCAATATGCCACCAGTGTTGACTGACACGTCATTGCCAGCCGTCACGTCCGCCGTGGAAACCGAGCCAGATACGGTAACATCGCCCAAATCGGATTTAACCAAAGCGGCGTTGGTAATTTTTCCGCCCGTGTCCACTAGAATGTTGCCGCCGGTTCCCTGGGTTTCAATCGTCAGCGTCCCGCCAGTGCCGAGAATTTCGCTGCCGTTATGCACTCTAACTGCATTGGTGTTGCTGCCCAGCCCGGTGACATTTAGATTGCCTGCGCTGGTTCTGGAAACCACCGTGCTAGACCCTAATACATTGACGGTGATTCCGCTGATGCTGAGGTCGCTGATGCCGCTCTGTGTGACAGACTGCCCAATTGAAACCGAATTGCCGCCCGACAGGGTGAGCTTGCCATTACCTCCGCTTTTTGTGATCGTATCGGCAGTCGTCAAATTGTTGGTAGCCGATAAAGTGACATCTCCGCCACTACCCCCATGGCTGATCGGACTGCCGACAGGAACAATCAGGTTGTTCCCTCTCAAGTTGAGGTTGCCAATTAACGTTCCATAATCCATCGGTTTGGAGACGGTCAAATCTCCTAGCCCTGCGTCAAACGTGGTCTCGCCATCGGTGGTTTTTTGGAAGATGGAAGTGCCACCAGAACCCAAGCCTATGGAGAGGTCGGAATTGGTTTGCACCGTCAAATTGCCGGTCAATCCACTCCCGCTAGTTCCGTTGGCGATTACTCTCGTCGAGTCATAGAGTTTTAAATTATTGCCGGCTAGGATTCTCAAGTCGCCGTTGCCGGTTTTGGTCACCGTGCCGGTCAAGTTGATGATTACGCCTTCCAAGGTGATATTCCCAACTTGGTCATGGGTCAATGAGCCCATGACATCCAAGGTGTCGCCCGCATGAAACAGCACCGAGCCAGGTTTGGTCTTCTGGAAGGAACCGCCTGAACTGCCCGCATTCAAGGTAATCGAACCTATATCGGATACAATCTCCATATCGCCGTCGTTAATACCGACAATTTTGCCGTTACTTGCAACTGACAAGGCTGTGCCGGAGGTAGCCTCTGCGTCTGTGCCTGTTGCGGTCACCGTCAGTTTGCCACTGCCCGTTTTAGTGATGGTCGAGTCAAGTACCGACAGGCCACCACCGACAGAGATGGATTTTCCGGTGACGCTAAAGTCGCTGCTATTGGTGTTTTGGATTGTCCCGCCCAAAGTGACGCTGACGGCATTGGCGGCGGCGACGGATGTGCCGCCCGTCAATGTCCCGCCAGTGACATTAATGTCACTACCCGCTATAGTCATGTTGGAACTAAGAATGCCTCCACCATTGACGAAAATATTGGTTCCTGTCGTATTATTGCTTGATGCCTTGCCGAAGATATTTATATTTCCAGTTTGACCGATTTTGATTGAAGTGGCGTTGGTAATCTCACCACCCGCATCGACTCGGATGTTACCGTTCGAACCACTGGTTTCAACATTTAAGGAGGTCCCCGTCCCATCTAACTTGCCGCCGTTCTTCACCCAAATCGCATCGGTGCTGGAACTTGTCCCGGTGACTCTCAGTGTCCCGGTGTTGCTCTTGGTGACCGTACTGGAAACGTCCACATTTCCGCCAATTAGGTTGAAATCGCCAGCCAAGCCATAGGTCAGCGGTGATGTGACATTCAAGGCATTGCCTGCCTGAAACAAGACTGAACCGGGAGCCGTCTTTTGAAAGGCCGTGCCAAAACCGCCACTACCCAAGGTGATGGAGCCTTGGTCAGACTTGATTTCCATATCACCATTGTTGCCACTGACGATCTTGCCTTCGTTGGTCACCGACAACGCCAGCCCCGGCGACGGGTCGCCGCCCTTGGCATTCACCGTCAGCTTGCCGCTGCCAGTTTTGTCGATGCTTGAACCGGCCCCGTCCACCGATAGGGTTTGGCCGGTCACTCTGAAATCGTTGGCGGCAGTGTTTTGAATCTTACCGCCGCCGGACACGGAAACCTGCCCGTTGGTGGCGTTGACGGCGGTTCCACCGGTCAAGGTGCCACCGGTGACGCTGACGTTGCGGGTGGCCGTGGTGGCATTGGAGTTCAGTATGCCGCCAGAGTTGACTGAAACATCAATGCCCGCCGCAGTGTCCGTGCTGGACACCGTGCCGGAAATGTTGACGCTGCCGGCATCGGATTTAACTAAAGTCGCATTGGTGATGTTGCCGCCTGAGTCCACTTGGATATTGCCGCCTGCGCCGGAAGTTTGCACATTCAAGGTGCTTCCCGTGCCGACAAGACTGCCCCCGCTCTGCACGAGCAACGCATTGACGCTAGTGTCCGTGGCATCAATGCTTAAGCTTTTGCCACTCGCTGCCGTAATGTTTGAGTTTGTTCCACCGGATGATTTGCCCCCCACCAGCACGCTAGGCCCGGTTAAGGTCAATAACCCGAAGTTGGTCAATGTTCCACCAGCGGTGACCGCAACTTGTCCGGTGTTGGCTTGCACCAAGGTTCCGCCAGTAAGCGTCCCGCCGCTGACGGTGACGTTGCGGGACGCTTTGGTCGTGCCGGAAATCAAAGAACCGGAAACGAGGACATCGCGACTCGCTTCGGTATTGTTGGTGACGGTCAGCACCCCACCCGTGGTCACATTGATATCATTACCCGCCGTGGCGGTGGCGGCGGTTGCCGTCCCGGCTATGTTGATGTCGCCCTTGGGGGAGCTTATCAAGGCGGCGTCGGTAATCGTGCCGCCCGTGTCCACATTGATACCACCCGAGTCTTTAGTCTGCACGTTCAACGTCGCGCCAGTGCCAACCAGCTTACCGCCAGTTTGCACCGTCACCGCGTTTGCGGTCGTGTCAGAGACGTTTAGGGTCAGGCTTTTGCCAGTCGCCGCCGTGATGTTTGAATTCGTACCGCCTACCAATACTTTGAGAGCATTCACCGTCAAGTCGGCTGAGTTGGTCAATGTGCCGCCGTTGGTGATCTCCAAATCACCACTCGCATTGACTTGGCCCCCGCCAGTCAGAGTGCCGCCGTCCACGGTGAGTTTTTGAAACGCCCGGGTAATGCCGGTCGTGGTGAGCGAGCCCTTCACGGTCAGGTTCTTTGTCGCACTGACGGCACCAGCGGACACGTTGCCACTGATGTTAACATCATTATTTTTGGATATTAAAGTGGCGGCATTAGTGATGTTGCCGCCCGTGTCCACTTGGACATTGCCAGCCGCACCGGAGGCTTGCACATTCAGTGTGCTTCCCGTGCCGACGAGACTACCGTCGCTCTGCACTAGCAGCGCACTGCCGCTAGCACCTGTGGCGTCAATGCTTAGGCTTTTGCCACTCTCCGCCGTGATGTTTGAGTTTGTTCCACCGGATGATTTGCCGCCCACCGATACGATAGGCCCGGTTACGGTCAATTCCCCGGAGTTGATCAGTGTACCACCGCCAGTGACGGCAACGGCCCCGTTGGTGGCGGTGACGGCTGTCCCGCCAGTCAATGTGCCGCCAGTGACGCTGACGTTGCGGGTCGCTTTGGTCGTACCGGAAGTCAAAGAGCCAGAAACGAAGATGTCGTGACTGGCTTCGGTTGTGTTGGTGGCATTCATTATGCCGCCAGTGTTGACTGTCACGTCATTGCCAGCCGTCACATCCGCCGTGGAAACCGTGCCAGATACGGTAACATCGCCCAAATCGGATTTCACCAAAGCGGCGTTGGTGATTTTTCCGCCCGTGTCCACTAGGATGTTGCCGCCGGTTCCCTGGGTTCCAATCGTCAGCGTTCCGCCAGTGCCGAGAATTTCGCTGCCGTTTTGCACTCTAACTGCATTGGTGTTGCTGCCCAGCCCGGTGACATTTAGATTGCCTGCGCTGGTTCTGGAAACCACCGTGCCAACCCCTGATAAATTAACGTTGTTTCCGCTGACACTGAGTTCGCCCGTGCCGCTTTGGGTGACTGACTTGCCGATTGAAACCAAATTACCGCCCGACAGGGAGAGTGTCCCGGCGCTTCCGGTTTTTGTGACCACATCAAGCGTTGTCAAATTATTGGTAGCCGATAAAGTGACATTTCCGCCATTACCCCCATGACTGATCGGACTACCAGCGGAAACAATTAGGTTGTTCCCTCTCAAACTGAGGTTGCCAATTTTTCCATAACCCATCGGTTTGGAGACAGTCAAATTTCCTAGCTTTGTGTCAAATGTCGTGTTCCCATCGGTATCTTTTTGAAAGAGGGAAGAGCCACCAGAATTCATGTCTATGGAGAGGTCGGAATTGGTTTGAACCGTCAAATTGCCAGTCACCCCCCCCCCGCTGGTTCCATTGCCCAGCACTTTGCCATTGTCAGAAAAGGCTAAGTTGGTGGCAAGGATGTTGAGGTCGCCATTGCCAGTTTTTAAGACTTCGTCGGCCAAGTTCAGGCTACCACCCTCCAAGGTAAGGTTGCCCATACCCCTATGACTGATTGGATTGCCGGCAGAGACGGTCAAATTGTTTCCTTTCAAGGTCAGATCACCCTTTAGCGTCCCATAATCCAATGGCGCGGCAAAGGATAAATCCCCCGCCCTTGCATCAATAGTGGTATTGCCGTCGGTATTTTTTTGGATATTGGCGCTTGTCGACCCGACTGGACCAGCATTTACACTAAGATTGGAATTTGATCGGATTATCAAATCGCCAGTATCAGTTGCTGGTGTTCCTTCGCTGATGATTCTCCCGGTTGAAGGATCAATAGTTAAATTGGTTGAAGCATCAACCGTCAAGTTTCCATTGCCATTTTTAATGACACTTCCAACTACACTCACAATGGGCGATCTCAAGCTGAGGTTGCTCGTGCCTAGATTTTCCAAACTACCCCCTTTTGCCACAGTCAGACTGGTTCCAGCTTTGACATCAAGGGTTTTGTTGTTAGGTATATTGACGATCAGTGCGTTGGTATTATCACCTTTATTTTCAACGACTTCTACAATATCACCGCTTAATTCAACATCATCACCTGCAGTAATTAACGCGCTAGATGAACCATTATCTGTACCTATCGATATTTTAATTTTATCTGTGTTATTGATAAAGCCGAAGGTAGTGGGGTTAGCTTTAAGGCTTGAAACATCTCCCTCGATTTTTGTTGATGTACCGCCAAACGTCAATTGATCGGCGGTGAGTATATGCAGAGCACCGGGTACGTTGATTTGGGCATCTTTTCCAATGAGTACACCCTTGGGACTCAGTAAATAAAAATTAGGTATGCCCGAACCTGTAGAGTTGAGTGTCCCTGAAATTTCAGCACCGTTTACATTGTTAACCCTAGAAATGATGTTTTGGGTGCTGACTGTGCCGGCTACTGATCTATTGCAGCCTAAAGTACACGTAAAATTCGCAGTCTCGCCCGTGTCTATCTTAAAATTGCCAAAACTAAAGAAGACATTATTATGATCTGAAGAAAATGCGCCTAATTTGCCAGCATCAATGGTGTAAGTTTTGGTTCCATTGTCGAAAGGGATAGGATTGTCGGTGTTGTTGGGGGTGAATGGGGTCGATGTGCTGTTAGCAGTGACCCCAGTTACACCGCCATCTAAGGTCATGTCGGCGCTTGCTTGTAGGATACTTAAATTCAAAGCCACCACAACGGCCCAGTGCAATCGGTTAACACGCATCTTACTCATGACATCCCTCTTTTCCGTATTTCAATTTGGCAAAACTAGAGTGTTATGTTGGAATTCGCAACCTACTATTTCGCTAACCAGTATTAAGTTCTTGCACTTGGAACTCGATCTGATTATGGAAACACTGTAATACTCGTTCCAACATAAAACTAAAACCAATTCCAAGATCATGGCATTGGTTGATATGAATTCTATCGAATTGGAATCCCTCTCACAAGGGGGGAATTGCGAAACAAGGTCAACCAGCCTTAGGAATGCCTTCAAGGACTGAAAGCTAAACCCGTTTTAAGGTTGAGCTATGATTTCGTTGTCGCTTTTTGGTTTGCTGTATCTGCCCACGGGGAGGCTGAGCTTGAGTGGCGGTTGAAGTTGAAACAGGGCTATGTACCTTAAGTGTTTTTGGCCTAGCGTATTCCGTTCCCATCAGCTTGCTCAATTCAGCCTCGGTCAAATTGCGCCACTGTCCACTTTTCAACCCACCCAATTTGAGGTTGACGAACCGTATTCGCCGCAAATGGCGGACGGTGTAACTGAATACTTCGCACATGCGGCGGATTTGTCGGTTCAAACCTTGGGTTAATATGATATTGAACTCATTCTTGCCTGTCTGCCTAATTTTGCAGGGCTTAGTGACCGTATCGAGGATGCGCACCCCCTCGGCCATTTTTTTCAGGAAACCCTCGGTCACCGGTTTATCGACGGTGACAGCATATTCTTTTTCATGATGATTTTCCGAACGCAATAGCTGGTTGATAATATCGCCATTATTGGTTAATAAGATCAAGCCTTCGGAATCCTTATCCAACCTTCCGACTGGGAATATGCGCTTTTCATGACCGACAAAGTCAATGATATTGCCTTGGATATGCCGCTCGGTGGTGCAAGTGATGCCTACGGGTTTGTTCAGCATGATGTAAACCGATTTCGGTTTTGCGCCAATCCGCTGCCGGTCAACCATGACCTCGTCACCATCCTCGACTTGGCTCCCAAGCTGCGCCTTGATGCCATTGATGCTCACCCTGCCATTGGCAATCCACTCGTCCGCCTCGCGGCGGGAACACATTCCGGTTTCGCTTATATATTTGTTAAGCCTCATGAATTCCGTCTCGCTGCACCATCTAAGTTGATACGGTCAAAGGTATGCAAGCTTGGTGCGGAGTTGATAAGTTTGGTTTGCATGGATAGTTCCTCTTCTGTTGGGTTGGGCATCATTATAAAACGACAGGGATGAACCCGTTGACTATGTTATGAAATCGATAAGGTCGACAACAAAGAGCGGCAGGGTTTGCAACCCCACCCTAAGGTTTCAGCAATCCTCATTTTGGCAATGCGCGGTTTTGATTACTAAAAACAGCCGTTAGTAGTCCCGGCTTTAGCCAGTCTTCTGCGGTCTGTTCCGCCTGAAGGTGGTACTACAAACGTGTAAAATTGGCTTCAAAATCTCAAACTGAAAAATGCCGCTTAGGTTTTGTGCGAAGTCACCGCATCCGACAGGGCGCAAAACGTGACGGACGGGAATTTAAATCCCGTCCGGCTTCGTAAATGCTTGTTTAGCTATTGATAATGGGCTGATTCATTTAGGCGGCTGAGGCACTGTCATGGAAACCGCAGGCCGTTGATCTTCGTTCACGCTAACATAAACCACTTCAAGCCCACCACCGGTATCGCTAGGCTTTTTCGGTTCGAGCTTGGTTTGGTTCGGGTTGCAGATGGATTTAAGCGTCGGGCTACTGTTGCTTGCGCATTAAACTAATCTGGCAGATTGGTTTTCGAGGCCGTATTAGCTAAACTGCCCATATTGACGTGGCTATGTCCCAATATCGTGCCGGTTGCAAAAGCAAGATCAACCAAGGAAATTTGATAATCGCCTATTGACCGAACCTCCCGCAATTGCGCCTCGCCTAGGCGCGTCAGGGTCTCTAGCACTTCGGTCATGGTTCTTAAACCTTCGCGGAACTGCTTCAATTCCGCATCATAATTCAAACCGGCAAGCACCACGTTCTGCCGCGCAGCAAGTATCCGCTGCCAATTCTGGCTGAGTTGATCCAGTGCATCATAGATTTCCCTGCGAACAGTCATTTCGCGCAATTGCTTGGTCGAAAGCCGCTGAATCCGCTCTTGCACCGCCCTCTCCAAGCGAGAACGGCGTAGATCGTTACTCACTTGATATTCCATGCGCATACCGATTGACCAATCGGAATAATCCCCGTCCAAAGTTTGATTGAAAGCACCCCCGAACGAAGTGGTATCGCGGCCCAGCGAGGAATAGCTGTAGTCCAGCATGAATAGGGGCAGAGTTTGATTGCGCAAATATTCGACTTTGGTCAAGTCGGCAGCCAGTTTGAGTTCCAATTCCAGCAATTCCAGCCGCCCCTCCAAGGCTTGACGGGCGAGTTGTTCACGGTCGAATTCAAACTTGACCATGGTGGGTTGGGTTTGCGGAACCACCACCGTCAGCGAGGCCATGTCCAGCTTTGAATCGTTAAGGAGCAGCTTCAATTGACGCTGGCGAAGCTTAAGCGTGGTTTCGGCAACAATCAAACTTTCCATGCGTTCGGCAACGCCAATTTCGGCCCGATTGGTTTCCACGGCAGCCGTCAAACCCTCGGCGACACGCTTTTTCACCATGGCTAAATTGTCCGCAGCATTTTCATATTGCTGCCTTCTCACGTCCAACTCGCCCCAGGCCACATACAAACCCCAATATGCCCGGTCTATCGCCGCCAAGACACGGATTGCTTGCAAGCGGGTTCTTAGGTTCACCGCCTCTTGTTCATAGCGGGCAATGCGGATACCGGCAACATTATTGTCAATGCCAGCATCGCGCAACAGCGGTTGGCTGATCGAGAAGCGCAAAGCGCTCAAATACTGGTCTGAAGGCACACCCTTGAACTGCTTTTTCTCGTCAAATGGCACACTGAGCGTGACCTTGCCACCCGTGCGCAAGGGAATCACCACACCCGCTTCCAATTCCAGTGTCTCGGTGTCTTGGGGAATCGCCGTCAATTTAGCCGCTTGATTTTTGAGTGAAGAAGAGGGATCGACAGGGGTGAAAGTGACGACATCCATATTCAAAGCCGGGGTGTTTTTATTGGCATATTTGGCTTTGGCAAAAATCATGTCATCAAATTTCGCCTCTTCTTCGCCCACCTGAGTAGCCGCAATTTTTGGATCGATACGGGCAATTTGCAAATCCAGGTTGTTTTCCAAACCCAAAGCCCTCGCCTCGGCAATCGTCAAGGGTTTGCTATCCTCCGTCCCGGCTTTCGGCTTGGTCGGACTCTCGGGTTTTTCCAAGGTCAAACTGCGCTCAATTTTGGCACGACGCTCGCTGAATTTGGGCAGTGCCTGATCGACACTTTCTGGCGGGGTTTTCGTCAGTGACTCCGGCTTTAAGCCTTCGTTGGTCACTAAACGGGCTTCGACGCGACGGGCCACAGCCGGGTTAGGCGCTGTATTAAAATAATAGCTGCAAGCATTCAATACACAGGACAGGCTCAGAAACAGAGCCATACGGGTGAACAGGAACGGTTTCTTCATTTGAGCTTCTGTTTTGCCAATTCCATATTGGGGCTTTCAGGGGTCAATAATGGCGGGAAGGCATTCAATTGCCGCCATAGTTCATAAGCCATGGTCACGCGATTCAACAACACCCAAGCTTTGACACGCACACCTTGGCGCAGGAAACGGTCTGAAGGCCACGGACGGTCCGCCTCGTCCGGGACGACGATCAAACGAAATTTACCTTTGCCGTCGTCGCTGGCATCGATAAACGCCACTTTTCCGCCAAAGGTACCGACGGCAACCTCGGGCCAGCCCACGAATTGCAGGGCAGGCCAACCCTCAAATTGCAAGCGCGCCAAACGGTTCGGCGTGATGAGTGCCGCGTCATTGCCATCCACCCACAATTCCACCGCCCGCACATTCGCATCAGGCACTAAAATCAACAACCCCTCACCTAATCGAATCAGGTCCCCTTGCGGGTTGACCAACAAGCGCAAAACCGTACCATCCCGCGGTGCAGTCACCGCCTGGGCTCTCTGGCGCGATAAATCAATTTCACTTTTTAACAGGCTGGAACGGCTGTCCTCCACTTCGCTCAGGACTTTTTCTTTGGTCGCCATGGCCGAGTCAATCCGGGCTTGAGCATCCGTGCTTATGCGTCCAATTTCGGCCTCTGTCGCCCGTTGCTCGGCGAGTGCCGCATCCAATGCCGCCTTGGCACTGGTGAAACTCCGTTGCGCGATGGTTCCATCCCGTTCGGCAATTTCAAAGTCGCGCCGGGACACGAGACCGTCGCTCAGTAAACGCCCCAAGCGTTCAGTTTGTTTGGAGGCAGTATCCAGCGTGGCCTGGGCCGAGGCCAAGGACTCGCCCGCCGAGCGGGTGCGTTGCCGGGCCGCATCCAAACGGTATTGTGCCGTGGCAACTTGCAAGTCCTTAGTGGACTTTAAATTTTCGATTTGCAGGCGGTAAGCCTTCACCTCGTCCTCTTTCGCGCTGAGTTTCGCTGCACTGGCTTCGCGTTGCTGCCGCAGACGTTGCAGCAAATCGGGGTCGACGTCGGCAATTTCCACCAACACCTCGCCTGCCTTGACTTTTGCCCCCTCTTTCACCAGCCAACGGACAATCTTCCCGGAGACCGGCGAGTCCACCGTTTGCTGACGGTCGGCAGGGGCGAAGGCCGACACGCGACCCGTGCCGGAAATCGTTTGCTGCCATGGTGACAGCAACAATAAAGGGGGGGTCAAGACAAACAACCAGACGCAGGCTTTTGCCATGATGCCAACCGAGCGTGGAGTTTGCGCGGCACTCAGGGCGGACAAGCGGGATGCTTCATGCATACTCTTTACTCCTAGGTAATTCGATGATGCGCCCACACAGGGCGGCTATCTCTGGCGAGCGGGTAAACACTAATAGCGTCCAAGGCATCTCATGGGAACTTAACGCAGACAGCACCTTCCCCCGTGTCGCCTCATCCATCTCATCCAATAATCCGTCCACCACCAACAAACCGGGACGACCGACCATCGCCCTTGCCAACAATAGTCTGAGCGCTTGAGCATTTGACAAGGGCGAGCCGTTGGCACTGAGTTCGATGTCGATAAAGGCTTCAGGCAACAATTCCAACTCATCCAACAATCCAACCGCATCCAATGCCTCCCGAACCTCGTTCAAGCCAATGCCGGCCCGTCCCACCCTTACATTCTCGAATAGGCTATCCTCGACAATTTCCAAGCGGCTGACCAATGCCACCCGGGTGCGCAATGCATCCAAGCGCCATTCACCTAAATCCAACCCATCCAACTCTATATGACCGGAATCCGGTTGGCGCAAGCCTATCAACAACTGCGCCAGGCTGCTCTTACCGCTGCCGTGTCCGCCGAACAGTGCCACCCGTTCACCGGGCCGGACAGTAAAATCCAAACCATCAAAGACCAATCGTTTTGTCCCATAGCCAAAGCTCAATCCTCGCACATTCAGCGCTGCCGCACCCTGTGCCTGTGGTATCGAACCGGACTTACGCTCCAAAGGCAAATCCAATAAATGACCGATCTTGTCCGTCCCGGCCATGAGGTCGTAGAACCCTTCCAACTGCTTGCCGAATTTAATCAGCGAGACCAGAACCGAGGAAACAATCAACTCGGCGGCGACTAATTGCCCCAAAGTCAACTGACCGTCAATCACCAAATAACCCCCAATCGCCAGTAAGGCCGTGCTGGCAATGGCATACAGTGCCACGGAACCGATGATTTGCCGCAGCAACACCCGATAATGAGCCTTTTTGGTGGCCAAATAGTGGTGGGCCAGCACATCGGCACGTTCCGATGCCCAACTTTGCCCACCGGCTGATTTGAAGGTCAATAAATTATGCGCGACGATTTCCAACCAAGCCACTAGCGCGTATTTTGTTTTTGACTCTTCTATGGCAGTGTCCACCGCCCCCCGGCCCAGCGCCAAAAAAATAAAACTAATGCACAATAGCAGAACTACATCAAAGGCCAGCAGGAAAGGGTGATAAAACGCCAGCAGCGAAAGCCCGACGATGGCATGCATCGCCAAACTGACCCCATCCAGCAGCAGCGAAGAACCGGCTTTTTGCACAGTCAGAACGTCAAAGAAACGGTTCACCAATTCCGCGCCATTGTGGGTGTCATAAACTTCCCTGCAAACTTTCGGCAAGCGGTAGGCCATGTCTGCGGCTAGACGCACGAAGAGACGGCGCTGCACCAACTCCACCAAATACGATTCAAGCACATACACTGCGCCTGAAAAAATAAGGAAAATAAATAAGATGACCGACAATACGACAAGCTGCTGGCCCATGCCGCCCATCGCCACCGAGTTGACTAGCGCTTGGACGGCGATGGGAGGCGCCAGAGCCAACAGGCTAGAGCCGGCCGCCAAACCAAACACCAGCCACAAATCGGGCCGTTCCGGCCGCATGATTTCGATCAGCCGACGCAATGGGGGCAAATGATGGTGATGATCGTGGCTGACCGCCCCAGACAGAGGTGAATCGGGTTGCACCGCAACCCAATCCATTGGCTGGTCTTCCCGAACATCGCACAAAGCAGCAATCTCAGCGACCGTTAACAGCTTTTCTCCTTCTTCATGGGTCACAGAGTGTATGCCGTAAGAATATTTAAACGGTTTAATGTTTTTTATTGCCATAGTCGTTTTGTTATTTCATTATTTCTGATACTGTT
>CAIYXP010000046.1 GCA_903930145.1 uncultured Methylococcaceae bacterium | reverse complement strand
TGATTTTTGTGCATGGCTTCCAGTGTCGCTTTCTCTTCGCCGGAAAGGTCTTTTACATGAAACATGTCGAATGATGAAGTGGTTTAAAGTTTGGACATGTTAGCCGATTTTTCTGTTAAAAGAATTTTGGTCAGCTACTTAGTAGTCGGGTCAGCGGCTGCAAACTAGTTTGGCCCGGGGCTTGCCGGTACAGTTGATACCCCGCCGCGCCGTCCACCGCCGCCCAACACAACGGCTGTAGTCAGGTTTCGTGCCAACTTTGGCGGTTTGTAAAAACTAAAAACTTGAACATCGAGTATTAGCACTCACTTATGCTTGCAGTTCGTTACCATTACTTATCCAGTTCTTTGAGTTCTTTATCATCAGTTAAGGCATGTTGAACAGGCTTCATTGCGATAGCGAGTGCGCCTATTATAGAGACAAAACCTAGACTTTCTGTTACCACAAAACTAAAGCCGCCGAGAAAAATACCCGCTAAGGCCAGGATGCTGACACCTGAGGTAAAGTATAAGTTCTGCACCAGTCGACGCTCGAATTTTTGCGCAAGCCCAAAGAGTTCTGGTAGTTTATTGAGACTACCGCCCATTAAAATAATTTGCGCGGTATCAGTGGCGACGGCGGTGGCACCGCGCAAGGAAATAGAGACTTTGGCTTTGCGCATGGCGATGGCATCGTTAATACCATCACCAATAAAGCAGACCTGGTGACCTTCTTGTTGGAAGCGTTCAACCAATTCGGCTTTGCCATCTGGCAGAACATTAGCGAAATAACGATCAATGCCCAGTTCTTCAGCCAATTTGCGCGTCGGTGCAGTCTGGTCGCCAGAAATAATGCACAGTTGCAGATTTTGTTGCTTCAATCGCTGGATGATTTGATGGGTCTCAGGACGAATACTGGGGCGCAATTCGATACCACCAATACAGCGGTTATCTAGTGCCACCATGACTAAAGAATGCCCTTCGGCGTAGCAAGCTTGGCTTGAGTGCGCAAACTGTGCTGGCAATTCGATGTTTTCCTGTTCAAGAAAACGCGCACTGCCCACCCACAGTGTTTTATTTTCTTCGGTCAGTTTTACTTTTAAACCAAAACCTAGAGCATAATGGGTGTCTTCAATCGCGGGAATGGCTAACTCCGCCGCTTTTGCAGCCGCCAATATGGCACTGGCAATGGGATGATTTTGCCGCGCTTCAGCGGCGGCTGCGAAAGCCAACACCTGTGCCTCGCTGTAGTTGTCAAACTGATACACGCGCTCAACTTTGGGCTGCTCTACCGTCAGAGTCCCTGTTTTGTCAAAAATAATCAGGTCGATGTCGTTGAGATTTTCCAGTGCTTTGAAATCTTTGATCAACACCGCATTTTCAGATGCCGCGTTGAGGTAGTTCAACATCGCCACAGAACCCGTGATAGCGATGGAATAGCTGAAGTTTGCGCCCATTATGCTAATAGCTCTGGCAGATCCGATAAAGGGTAGGCTGAGGGCACTTAAAGCCAATGTTGGCCAAGCGTAACGGTCACTGGCTTCAATAACTTTTAACGTGGTCGATACTTCGTATTTAGAGTTTTCTTCGAGAATTGCACCTAAACGTCCAGCGGTGGTTTCCGTCCCTGTTTGCTCAACCTGCACGTCAATGCTGCCGGAGATGACGAGTGTTGAGGCAAATATTTGATCATCTACCGTTGTTTCAACTGGCTGGGCTTCACCAGTGAGAACGTGCCGATCCACCATCGCTGCGCCTCTGATGACTTTGCCATCCACAGGCACAACTTGTCCGCTGTGAAGCACGAGAGTGTCGCCAATTGACAGCTTTTCAAAGGGAATTTCTAGCTCTACACCGTCAACACGCACCCATACCGTGTCAGGTTGCAATTGGAAAATATCGTTTAAATGTTTATGTGCGCGGGCTTCGGTAATGGCTTTAATTTTTAAACCGATTCCAAAGAGGAACAGACCAAGGGAACCAATCATGGCGAAGCCACCAAGCCACATAAAACCATCATAAATACAGGCTAAGTGAATAGAGCCCAGTCTGCGGGTGCGTTTCCATTCTAAATAGCCTGTATAGTAAAAACTGAAAAGATCACTCATTCCAAACAGCATCGTTACTCCAATAAAGGGGGCGTAAACAAATCTGCTGATTAAGGCTGAAGCCAAAGCTCCACCCCCAATGCCCAGTTGCAAATTAGCGACACGCTCTTGCTTACTAAGCTGACGGAGTTCAGTGGACGAAAACTCTTGCAAATGTTGATGGCGAGATTGCCCAAGCAATGGGTCAATGTATTTTTGGATTTTACCCTGGTAAGCGGTTTCTACAGATAATAACAAATCTAAACTTCGCTGTTTTAGAGGGCTTTTTCCCTGAGTCTGAGGGTTATTGTCAAGCTTTTCATTATCATCGGCCAATTGATTTAGCAGTGATTTAGGGCTTTTGCTTAGACAAAACACACTAACGATTGTTGTACCGCCGAGAACAAAGGGGATTAGATGGAGCATAGGGGTTCTGTCACAAGCAAGGGCTGTAATTCAACAAACGCGGTTCTGATGGTCTTGAGGCACAATTTTGACTTCAGGGCAAAATTATTGAGCTTCATACTGATTTTTCTAACCCTTGAAGCAATCTATCAACTCATGTGATGGGTGGCTAACCGCAAAAACCTAATGAAATTGGCGTTGAATGCTGATTATGCATTGCCACGGGAATTGAAATCTAAAATTAAGCTTATGCAATTAAATTATAAGTTTATTTCATTATTTTTCCATAATAAAAGGTACTTGTAAATATCAATAGCTGCATGAAAAAATATGCGGGGAGAAGCTAAATAGGCATTTCAGCTCATGTATAGCCTCGGCTGGCGAATGAAGGAAGGTGTCCGTGACCAATCAGTTGCCCGAACCCATTTGCATTGCCGACAGAAAGGCTTCTGCCCCAAGGTTTGACTCGCCGTAAACCAATGCATGGGTGGCATCCAACAAAGGCGATTGGCTACGGTGTTGTTGAGTCAGCAATTTACCAACCAGCAAGGACTCGACACCCTCTGCGGTCTCGCCGGAGGCTTCAAGCTCGTCCAATAATTCAGGCAGGCAAGAACCTTCTCCCAAGCGGACGCCGATGGTGTAATTGCGGGCGAAGTGGCTGGAACAGGTCAGGAATATGTCCGACAAACCGGCTAGGCCATAAAAAACATCGGATTGCAGTCCCATTCTTGTCATCAGGCAGACGATTTCGGCCATGCCTTCCGCCAGCACTAACCCCCTGAAATTGTCTCCCAGCCCCAACCCGGTGACGATGCCAATTTCAAGGGCGACAATGTTTTTCAGTGCGCTGGCGTATTCGTAAGACAGGATGTCATCCGACAAGTTGATCTTGACGGTAGGCGTGGCAAGCGCCCGTTTCCCATGCTGCCTCATCTGGGGCGAGTTAGACGCAATCACCAGTGCCGTGGGCAGATTCTTGACGAGATCAAGGGTGATATTTGGCCCTGAAAGCGTCCCGATGTGTTCGGTGTCCAGTTCTTCGGCGAGGACTTGGGACATTAGGTCATGGGTCGTTGGCTCAAAGCCTTTGGTGACGGACAAGACGGATTGCCTTGCATGGGTCAAATGGCTGACACTTCGCGCCACCCCTCGCATGGCATGGGATGGCACGGCCATCAGGATCAGGTCCGCCCCCGAAACATGTGCATCGAAACGGGTTGAAGACCGCACCTGCGGGTGAAGGCTCAAGCCGCCGAAAAAGAGGGGATGCCGATGTGTGGCATTGATCGACTCCATCACCCAGTCGTCCCAGGTCAGTAGGGTACAGGCATGGCCTGCTGTTGCAATCGTATGGGATAATGCCGCGCCCATCGTGCCGCTGCCGATGACGGCGACGGTCAGGCTATCGCGTTCAGATACCACCGCTCACCTCGATAATTTGGCCGGTCATATAGCCGGACGACTCGGAGGCTAAAAAAACCGCCACCTCGGCCTGTTCTTCCGGGGTGGAAAGCCGCCCCAGCGGTATCGAATCCAGCACGGCTTGCCGCTGATCGACCGACCTGACCTGCCAAAATTGTTCGTCGATCCGTTCGGTCAGGGTGATGCCGGGGGCGATGGCGTTGCAGGTAATGCCAAACGGTGCCAATTCCCGCGCCAGTTTTCGGGTCAACCCCTCCACACCAGCCTTGGATGCGGCGTAGGCAATTGAAACTTTGTCCCGCCGCCCGTGGCTTGCAATCGATGAAAAATTGACGATCCTACCGTAAGCATTTTTTTTCATCAGCGGCACGGCTGCGCGGCAACACAAAAAAACAGAGTTCAGATTGAGCGCAATCAGCGATTGCCATTGCCGCATGTCCATGTCCTCAATGCCAGCCCCGGCATTGCCGGACGATGAGCTGCCCCCGACTGCATTAATGAGGATATCGACATGATCGTGGCTGGCTTCAAGCAAGGCGAACCGGTTTTCGACCTGTTCTTCATCGGTCACATCCAGCGCATAGGCGTCAACATGACAAGGATATGTTTTCCCGCTTTGTACGTTAATTTGTCTTTGCAATTTTTCAAGGCCCTGCTCGTCTTTATCCAGCAGGATGAGCGATTGAGCCTGGTTTGCCAGTATCAGCGCTATCGCCTTGCCTATTCCGTGCGCGGCCCCGGAAATGACGGCGATCCGTTTAGAGACTGGCATCCTGGCCGACCTAGCCCAATCGGCTGCTGCGGCTGCCGGACAAGGCATCCAGCATCGCGCTCATTTTCAGATTGACTTCGGCATTTTCTCTCAGTGGGTCGGATTCCTCTAAGATTCCTGCGCCCGCTTGGACAAACAGGCGCGCCCCGTACTTGTAGATCCCGCGAATCGTCAGCGCAAACCGGCAGTCATGGCCGGAAACCCAACCAACCGTGCCGCCAAACAAACCCCGGGGAAAGCCTTCGAGACGGCGGATTAACCGGATGGACTCCGCCTTGGGCACACCGCTGACCATGGTGCTTGGAAACAGCGACAGCATCGCATCAATGCAATGCTTGTCCGCGCCGAGTTGCCCGCTTAACTCTGAACTCAGGTGCATCACGTTGTTTTGCTGGACAATATCCAACAATCGGCTCACGACCAGCGTTCCCTGCTCACAGTAAGGCCGGAGTTCGTCCAGCATTTGCAGCAAGGCAAGCGTATGTTCAGCCAGTTCCTTGCGATCGTTCAGTAGACTCTGCCTTCTCATTAGGTTAGCTTCGGCGTTGGGGCTGCAACTATTGGTGCCTGCCAGCGGACTGGCGGTGATCTTGCCAGCATTGGTGTTCAGCATGAGTTCGGGAGTGGCGATGACCGCGCCAACACTGCCAAAATCCATCAAGATGGCATCGGTGCATTGTTGGCGCAAACAATACCTGGCAAACAGTTCAAGCAAGTCGGCATCGTAATCAAAGCCTTGATACCGCGATAAAACCGCCTTGGTGATTTTTCCCGGCAGGGATTGTTTTGCCCTTTCCACCGCTTGCATGAAGTCTTGTTCCGAACACTCAACATCAGGGCAAGACTCTGCCGGTGCAGGGGGAGATGTGAAACACGGGGTTTGTCGCACACATTCCAATATACTGCAATCATCGCCAAAATACTCAATGTGCCCTCCCCGGATGGAGAGCCTATGTTCGGGAATAAAAAACTGCCCTAGCGGAAAAGTGGCGCTTTTATCAGGGGCAAGCCCTTGTAAACTATCCCAAGCGTCAAATCCGAGATAACCAAAAGCTTTGCTATTGACTGTGGCTGCGTGGTCTCCGATTCGTTTGATCGTGGATGCCCAGTCATCGGCCTCGGCAGCGTCACCGTCCAAGAATGCAACGTGCTCCTTGGCCCCCCAACCAATCTCGGTGCAGCCTTC
This sequence comes from uncultured Methylococcaceae bacterium, assembly GCA_903930145.1. Classification (GTDB taxonomy): domain Bacteria; phylum Pseudomonadota; class Gammaproteobacteria; order Methylococcales; family Methylococcaceae; genus Methylumidiphilus. The sequence goes on along the minus strand of CAIYXP010000046.1, from coordinate 30,091 downwards.
AAAGGCGTGAAGATAATAAGGCAAGCTCAATAGTTGCTTTTCCCGAAGCCAATGCAAGATTGCGATGGGCTCTATGGTTGGGGGCCTGTCTATGTGGCAGGGAAACGCCCGAACAATTTTGGGGTTCATCAAAGCTTATTTCACCATAAAGAGATTGAGGCTATACCACGTCTTCTCATCGAACCATTGCCGCTCCAGCCTCAAACCCGCAGCCTCACCCAATTGAACAATCTCGTCTTGGTCATATTTGTAGGCATAGTGAATATGAACGAGTTCGCCCGCCTTAAAGTCGAATGTCCGCGCCAGCGCTCCGATGGCGACACTCTGGTCGCAAAGGCTTTTTAAATAAATCTCCACTCGCCCCAAGGTCTCGTTGTAAAAACAGTGGCGCTGGAAGTTTTCCGTCGCGAAGGTGCCACCCAACTGCCGGTTGATGCGTCGCAGGGCGTTGCAGTTGAACGCATAGCGCAAAGGCTCTTTGTCGCCGGGGCAGCCGTAGGCCAGACGGATGGGTTCTGCGGCTTTTCTTAAATCGATGCCTATCAATAACTTGTCGCCGGGCTCCAAGGCCGTAATCATTTTCCCCCGCAACAGTTCCGCCGCTTGCTTACGATCCAAGTGTCCGATGTCCGTCCCCATCCATAACAGGAGCTTAGGTTGGCGTATTTCATTTGCCAGCACAGCCAGCCCAGCGTAATAATCGGCGATGACGCCTAGGATGTCGAGTTCTGGATAGTCTTCGCTCAAGCGTTTGACGTTTTCCCGCAAGTAATCCCCGGAAATGTCGATAGGGCAATATAACGAACGCCCTTGCCGACCCAGCAAAGCTTGCAACAGCAGCCGGGTTTTTTTGGCGCTGCCGCTGCCCAATTCGATTAAGGCCGTATTTTCAGCCAGACCGTCCATCATTTCTGGCGCAAACCGAGTCAAGATTTCTGTTTCCGCCTGAGCCGGGTAGTAGTTTTTATCTTGCGTGATCTGCTCAAACAATTTGGAACCGTCTTCATCATAAATATGCTTTGAACGGATGTATTTCTGCGGGGCGGCCAAACCACGGGCAATGTCGTCGGCATAAGTGTCTACCGAACCTTGGGAAGCGATGTCGATGAAGCGGTAGGCTGTCCCGCCAAAAGAGGATTGTATCTTGGCTTGGTGATGTGGCATTATACTATTAGGTAAATTATTTATTAAAGTGAAATAATTTCATGGCACTGTCACTAGATTATATCAGAATAGCCTTGTTAAACTGAACATCCACATTATTAACAAAATTATCGAAATTCTCAAAGCCTTCCACCGCATGGATGTCATAGGTATAACCCATAGTTCGATTCTTCTGCTTTACTATCAAGGCTTTAAGGGATTTAATATGACTTTCGGTGAGGGTAATGCCCAATTCGTTATACAAATAACTAACCGTCTTTTCAATATCGGTTATGAATCCTGTAAAACTCAACTGAATCTGGTTTTTGGGGTCGATAATGTTATTGCATAAATCGACTAAAAGCAGACTGTCTTGCTTCATTCGCTGAATGAATGCAGCTTCCCATCCCGGTATCAATAACGGATCAATGCCGGTTTTGGCATGGGTCGATGCCCGAACCAAGGCAGACAGCGAACCCATAAAATCGGCGGAATGGCGGGCAACGACGATAAACTTTGCGTGGGGGTAAAGTTGCATCAGACGCATGAACTTATTATGGCTCGTGACTTCTTTGGACAAATAGTGCAACCCCGCACGTCCATTCAAGTACAGAATCTTCTGCAAGACCTTATGATGAATGTCGATCATTTGCCCCTGAACACGTTCAGGCAGCCCCGGAAAATCGTCAAGATAGGGCAGCAGATTAGGGTATGGAAACCTCAAGAAAATGAAAAAATGATGCAGAAAACATTCCTCGTAAAAGATTCCATCCTCCTCCCAGTCATACAAGGTGTTAGGGTGCATGAGCGATGCCTGTTTCCCCGCTTCGGTGCGGGGCCAATAGTCCATGGCCTTTAGCCTTTCCGATAGCCCAAATGCTTTGATGAGCTTTTGCAAAACAATATAGGGGAAACGCCACTCAATATGCCGGGCGGCGACGAAAGTTGTTTCGTCGGCTGCCAATGTCCGATGCAGCAAGGTCGTGCCGCTCCTCGGCTGCCCCAAGATAAACACCGGGCGAACCGTGCAGTGCTTGTAAGCGGGAAATAGCCACTCATCCAGCCACCAAAGCGCAGTCCACAAGGGGGTCAGCAACGCATATTTCATTAGAAACCAAGCCTGCCTCATTCTGTACCCCACATTCATAGAGGCGTCACGGTCAAGCAAAACGTGTTTCCAAAGAATAAGGTAGGTCCTCCAATAGGGAAACGGCGATAGCTTGAACCCCAAAAAATAGACGATAATGAGCAAAATTAAAAGCATTATGGTTTTAAATATAAAAACCTCAGACCATCGGTATTGTCTGGGCATCCTTGGTAAAAAATGGGCATGAGATTGATCTTCAGCTTATCCCACGACGAAAAGATTCAGGCTGTACCAAGCCTTTTCATCGAACCACTGCTGTTCTAGCTGTAAACCTGCGGCCTTGCTCAACTGTAATATATCGTCTTGGTCATATTTGTAGGCAAAATGGAGATGAATAAGCTCCCCCCCTTTGAAATCGAACGTCTGGCCTAATGCGGCAACCGTCACTTGCTGGTCGCACAGGCTTTTCAAGTAGGTTTCAATCCGCCCTAACGCCTCGTTGTAAAAACAATAGCGTTGGAATTTTTCGGTGATGAAGTTTCCGCCCAGCTCACGGTTGATGCGGAGCAAGGCATTGCAATTGAATGCGTAGCGCAACGGTTCCTTGTCACCGGGGCAGCCGTAGGCCCGGTGAATCGGCTCGGCGGCCTTCTTGAGGTCGATGCCTACCAGTAATCTGTCACCCGGCTTCAATGCCGGGATCATTTTATCACGAAGCAACCCGGCCGCCGCGTTACGGTCTGCGTGTCCAATGTCCGTGCCTAGCCATAACATGAGTATGGGCTGATGTATTTCATTTGCCAGTACAGACAATCCGGTGTAGTAATCAGCGACGATGCCGAGAATCTCGAGGTTTGGAAAATCCCTACTTATACACCTGACACTTTCCCGCAAGAAGTCTCCAGAAATGTCAATCGGGCAAAATAGCGCATGATTTTGTTTGTCCAACAGGGCTTGCAACAACAACCGGGTTTTCTTGGCACTGCCGCTCCCCAGTTCGACTAGGGCGGTGTTTTCAGCCAGACCAGCCGCTATCTCCGGCGCAAACCGGGCCAGTATTTCGGTTTCCGCATGGGTCGGATAGTAGTCTTGGTCTTGGGTGATCCGCTCGAACAATTCAGAACCGTCTGCATCGTACATGTGCATCGAGCGGATGTATTTTTGTGGGGCTGCCAAACCGCAGGCAATATCATTGGCAAACGCGTCAGGCGCATTCCCGATGGTGAGATTGATGAAACGATAGCTGAACCTGTCACATGGCGGTTCTTCCTTGTTATCGTGGGATATTGCCATAGGGTTATCGTGGGATATTGCCATAGGGGTTGGTGTAATGACTATTTTTATTGTTGTATGGCCAGTGGACTTAAGCCACCGGAGGCCGGGTCAGCCCGGCTGCTCTGATTTTACTTTCCGCAGTTTGGACAGCCATTGCCAAGCGTAAGCTGCCGCCAAGCCCGATGTCAAGGAGAAGGCGAAAGCCGCTACCACGCCAAGTGCTTGGATTCCGGTCTGGGCCACGTTGGGCAGGGCAAAATTCCCCTCCGTGCCGAGCAACCCCACGCACAGGGAACCCCATATGCCGCTAAAACCGAGCACGGCGATCAAGCCTGCGGCTTGCCGGTCATGTTTGACGACTCGGTTGACCAGCCACTTGGAGGCGAACGGCTGTAGCAAGCCAGCCACCAACCCAATCACCACGGCTTCCAAGGCGGTGACGCCATTCGCCGCCGCCGAGACAGCCACCAGCCCACTGACAGCGCCATAGGCAAGCCGGTGACTAAGCCCTTCGCCCGTATCATCCCGTTTGGAGCGTAATTCTTGGACAAAGGCCATCAATACTGCCGCCGCCATGGCTAGGCTTGTGTTGACGATCAATGCCACGGTTTGCCTCGTGTCGTCTTCTTGCTGACCGGTGACCAAGCCAAACCACGCCAGCCAGAGTACAAAGACCGCCAGGCTAGCATGAACCGGGTTGCCAGCGGGGGAAACCCCATCCTTTTCGTCTACCGCCCCGTCGTCCTCATGCGTTACCGGGAAGCGCAAAGCCCATGCCAACGCGAACCAAGCCGCCACCGAGTGAACCACGGTCGCGCCGGCGAAATCCGCGAACCCGAGCGATTCCAGCCAGCCTTTGCCAAGGACCAACCCGCGACTGGCCCATGCCCAATGACCGAACAAAGGATAAACCAAGAACGCCAAGATTGCCGCCAGATAAAGGTAGGCACCCATCGACAGCCGATCCGACAACACCGTGGCGACGGCGATTCCAACAACCATGGCTAGGCCGACCTGAAAGAGCGGAAACATTTCCCGCCAGCCGTTGTCTTGATACGCCGTCGTGGCGGTGGCGGCGAATTCACCGTACATGACCCAGTAGCCGACGCTGAAGTAAGCGAGAAAAGTCACCGTGCAGACCAGTAAGTTCCTGAGGCCGGCCGGGGCCACCGCCCAACGCTCCAGGCGTGCACTTTCCAGCAGACTAAAGCCAACTGCGGCGACATACGAAAGCAGGGTGGCAATCAGCAAACCGACAGGGGCAAAATCCTGCTGGGGCAATCGCAACACAGGGGCTGCGCTCGCCGGTTTGGGCGAGTCTTCCGCCTCGGGTTTGTTCTCGCCCGATGCTTTGGCGTCGTCGGTCTGTTTGGCTTTAGCATCGTTGGACTTGCCCGCCGATTCTACTGCCTTGGGCGGGGGCCTCCTTGACGATAACAAGGCTTCCAACTCGTCCAGCCTAGTGGTGAGTTTGTCAAGTTGTGCCGATCTTTCCATGCCCTTCAAAAGGTGTTCGTATACCCTAATCGCCGTCTCTTCCAGTTTGGCCTTCAGTTCCTCAATCGATTTGGTGTTGCCCCGGGTGTCTTGGCCCAATTTGTTCAAGTTGTCGCGCAATTCAGAGATTTTTCCATCGACTCCGCTGAAGCTGTCCTTCATGCTGTCACTCAAGCCGGAGATGCTATCGCGCAGGCTGGTGACTTTGGCATCGACCTCCATGGCGGCAATCCTTGCATTCAAATCATCGAATTTCCCCTGAATTTCCCGCTGGATGGGTTCGATGAGGGCAAGTAATTTCTTGCCTTGCGCGCTGACTTGAACAGTTGCCGCCGCGCCGCTTACAGGCGTTGACGGTTGGGTGGTTGCAGGCGCGGCGGACCCCGCTGCCGGGACGGCAGGCGCGGTAGCCGGCTGCGCCGGAGGCTTTGCGGTTGCCGGGGCGGCTGAGTAAGCGGGGGGGGTGGATAGGGCCAGCAGGACACAAAGGGCAAACCACAGCCCACCCTGCAAACTGACCGCAAGCTTGCGCGATTTTGACATTAAGCTGAAACCGCCAGCCCGTGAACGTTTCAGGTTTTCCATTCGAAATACTCCGACGGCGGGTTTATGTGGTTTTTTTAGGATCGGACGCCAGCAGAAAAAGGATGCCCAGCAGCGGGGAAAACAGTATGGACGACCAGAGGTAGCCCCAGAAGCCCCATTTCCGATTTCTGCCCAGAAATCCAACCGCCACGCACAGCGCAACATAGATTAGTATGATCACATATTGGTTTATCATCTCAGATTTTACCTTTTAGGCTCGGTCGTTGTGGTAGTGGGTTTAGTTGGTTTCTGTGCCGACACCAGCCAATCCATGTACAGGTCCGGGGCAAGCCCCACCAAGGTGCCAGAATTCAGCAATCCATACTCGTTCAATACTTTCAAATTGACTGCCATGACGGGCATATCCTGCAATCTTTCGGCGATTTCGAAGACTTTGATCCCGTTTAGCACGCCGCCGAACAGGTTGACATAAAAATCCGTCTGTATGTTATTGGTTTCGCCGAAGCGGCCGATCCGCATCGCCACGCCTTCCTCAAAATCAGGGTCGCCTTGCAAGGCAATCACCGGTACCTTGTAAAATTTTAACGGCCTTTGCACCCGGACAACCATATCCTTATCCATACTCTGCAATCCGCTGACGTTCATGGTGTCCACCTCTATGGCGAGTTTCCCATAGCAATTGATTAACCTCTGCTCCGTCTGCGACTTATCCAATCCGGCAAGGGGTATTCCGCAAGAAAGCACGGAATACCCCCTCTTTTCGCCCAATTGCCTGATTCGGGTGACTCTTTCGGGTTCCACGCCGACTTTTTGCTCGCCAAAAATGACCCCGAGCCGCTTAAATTGCAAAATCTCACGCAAAAAATCGAGCTGTAGGATTCTAAGATCCTCAAAGTGCAGGTTTGCGGAAAATGCTTTTTCAAACGAGGGGGGGGGGCCGTCTTTAGTCCAAGTGGCTTTCACATACCGGTCAAATTTGCTTAGAAAAAAAGGCAGGTGCACGCCCGGCAGCAGATGCCATGCCTTGTTATTGAGCACTTGAACGAAATACTTCATCCCGATAACGTCACCATGGACATCAAAGGAGTGAACACCGGTTACGCCAGTCCAGTAATGCATGTAATGCAAGGTCGAGGAAACCAGCGTGGGCACGGTCGATTTGGCTGCCTCAATGGCGCTAGCCAGCATCATCATGGAATCAAACCCCAAAGCTGCGTTTTGGTCCGGTTCCCTGCCGTAGGCCTTGACAAAATCCTCGGCAAAAAGCCTGGCTTTGTTGGTGGCGTTAGGGCGAAAAACCACCGGAATAATGGTGTTGTAGCCATCTTCACCCACGGCTTCTTTGTAATAAGTGCCATCTAAGGCATCACTCCCCATTACCGGGGTCTTCACACCCATTTCGCGCAATTGCTGGACCATGCGCACACCATCCGCCGCCGTCGCGGCGGAAATAAACACGAAATCAAATGGTTTGTTGGCAAACTGGGTAATCAGCGACCGATAATCCATCTCCTTGGGGTCGTAGGATCGCCGATGCAAGAAGCCAATGCCGTTCTTGATGGCCGCGTCTTCGAACAAGAAAGCCAGTTCCCTGCTGTTATCGTCCTGCGCGTACAACATGGCGGACTTCTTATAGCCCAACAATGCAGCCACGCTGGACAACTGCCCTGCCATGTTGGAATTGCTCGGCACCATGCGGAAAACGAACTTGAAATTATGCGAAGTCAAGTCTTTAGAAGTCGAATAGGGCGGCAAGTAGATGATATGGCTGGCTTCGTAGATGACCGATGCGGGGACCGCGACGACCGAGCGGCGATGCCCCAACACGGCGGTCACCTTCGGGTTTTTGGCAATCTTCAATATATTGGGCAGACTGTCATCGAAATTGGGCACCCCTTCTTTCACCAGCAACCGCACATTACGCCCAAGCAGCTTGCCCGGCCTTGCGTTTACCTGGTCTATTGCCAGACGAATGCCGTCAAGATAGCTGGCTGACCAACTCTCTTCTATGGCGGCGACATAAATATCACCCCGGCCCCCCTTTGCATACTCCAAGCGGTGCTTGGCCAAGTCGTCGTAATCAATGCCGCAGCCGGCCAGTGCCAGCACTGCGATAACAACCGGCAATATCAATATACGCACGGATAGCCTACTGAGCATTTAAGATCAAGGGCAAACCGTCCTTGCCGGAGCCAATGACGATGATCTTGGCGTTGTTGGACTTGGCCAGTTCCTTGGTGGCGTCTATCCCCGCATTTTTCAGAATGTTTTCGTTCAGGCTCTTGGTAACCAAGTCATTGTACGCGCTGATCCCGCGGCCTTCGATGGTCTTGCGCTCCGCTTCCCTGTCGGCGGTTTGCACACGATACTCGTAAGACTTTAACAGCTCTTCTTGCGACAGCTTGTCCTCAATGGCTGCCTTGATGGTTGCAGGCATCTGGATACTTCTGATGATGATATCGTCCATTTTCACGAAGTTGCGCCCGACCTCGTCCAGCGCCAATAAGATGGTGTTGGTCAACAGCCCTTCCTTGTTGGTGTAGATGTCCTCGGCCGTATAGCTGCCCAATTGCCTGCGCATCACCGACTCGATTTGCGGCACGATCACCCGCTTGAGATAATCCGGGCCGATCCTTTGGTGCAGCATGCCGAGCAATTCCATTTCCGGCTGGTAGCGGATTGCCAATGCCAAATGTACAGTCATGCCTCTGGATGTGAGTATGTCGAACTCATGCAGGGCTACCTGTTTTCTGACCTCGTATTTGTACATGGTGTTAAGCGGGCTGATGATGTGCAGCCCCTCGGAATAGACATAATCAATCTGGGTTCCGGTGAACAGCCGGAACAATACGCCGGCCTGACCTGCTTCTACGATGATGACGATGCGAAACCACAGAATAACCAAGGTAATGACTAACCCCAGCATGATCACTATGAAATAAGGGGTTTTGCCAAACAGCCACTTGCGAAAACGCTTCCGCCGCTCGGCCCGCTTTGCCGCACGCGAGGTTTCTTTCGTAGCTTTGGCTTCTTGGGCTTGGCTTTCTTGGTTTGGAATCATTAATGGTGACGGCGGTTGGGCGGGGCTTTGGCCTGACTATGAAGTTTTGGGGGATTCGTCCAAGACAGATGCCAAGGCCGTTTCTTCCTTTTTGCCGCGGAGGTATTGCTTGATGCTATCGTAGGCACCGACCGAAACGATGCCAGCGGCCAGCAACCCTAACAATCCCACAGGATGGGCAAGGGCAAGTGCCTTGACGCTTGAAACGACGAGCAAGGGGGTTTTTGCACCCACCGCCACGGCTGTTTTCAATGCCCCTGTGGTATTCCCAGCCAATGAAGGGGCTGCGGTTGTGGCTGCGGCTGCGGTGGCCCCGGCAACTGCGGTTGGTTCGACAGGCATGTTGATTGCTCTCGCAAAAATGATTGGCTTTACAGCGAACTGACTAAATTTAAGGGGTTACGGCTACAGGCGATGCGGCCTACCTTGGCTCGAACGGTACTGATGCCTACAAAATTCTAGTGGTTAACCTTCACCTCCCAGCAAACCGGAACACTCGGATTAATCTAGGCGCATAATGAGTATCGCCATATTAGAGCTTAGCCTGTGTCTAACAGGGCGTGTACTAAAAATACGGCGTTAAAGATAGCATCGGCAATCCGCAATGTCAAAATATAGGTTGCAGTACACCACCATCAACATCGGAAACGAATTGATTGTGGCTTGTGATCATTTGTTGTGGCAAAATATTTAGAGAAGCATCGGATTTTTTATGTCATGCGCTTAGCCTATGTTGCCTTTATTACTTCATTTATCAAGAAACCAAGTATCTTTCTTGGTCATTGTTAAGAACCCCGCAATTTTGGGTTTAAATAAAAATGGCTGGAAAACATCATTCCTACTTGGTAACGGTAATTCAGACTCATGGAAGGTAAACTTAAATCCAGTGTTGCCCCTCAATCAAAAAGCCACACTCTAATTCGAGTGACTATTAATAGCATTGGATTGAAAATGTGAAGCTGCTGAAGTTCGTAGAAAAAGAATCTAATGCATCTTATCGGCGCATCATTATCATGGCTGCCATCTCAGGCATCGCCAACGGATTTTTGTTAAGCATCATCAACCATGCCGCATTCAAAGTTGCCAATGACGAGGATCTAATCCAAGCCTTTTTGCTCTATTTGGCGGTCTTTATCCTTTTTTTATATGCACAATGGGTCGCGTATGGGCAAGCAATTGGTGCCATTGAAGAATCCATCTACACTGTACGCCTCCGTCTGATCGAAAAGATCCGCCATGTGGAACTGCCCTTCATCGAAGGCATGGGGGGGCGGACCCTTTATGCGCGCCTGACTGAAAGCAACACGCTGCTGTCGCAGGCGGTCCCGCATATCACCAGCGCCGCCCAGGTAAGTATCCTGCTAGTGTTTTCGCTACTTTACCTGGCTTACATCTCGCCGGTCAGCTTCTTAATTGCGACGGTATCGATGGGGCTCGCCTTGGCTCTTTTCCTGTTTGAAGCCGATGACATACGATCCGAACTGCAACGCCTAAAAAGCGAGGATGAAGGTTATTTCGGATTGATTAACCATCTGATCGAGGGCTTCAAAGAAATCCGGCTGAATCGCGCAAAAAGCGCCGACATCCTGAATCATATCGCCCATGCTTCGGTGGAAAGCAAGGAGATCAGGTTTGAGGTGGGTTTGCACGAAGTGAAATTATGGGGTTTTGGCCGGCTTTTCACCTATGCCCTGATGCCCATCCTGGTTTTTATCATCCCTTCATTTTTCCGAGAACTGGCTACCGACATCTACAAAATAATAGCCACCGTGTTGTTCATGACCGGGCCTGTAACCGTCTTGGTGTTTGCCTTGCCGTTGTTCAATCGGGTGGACTTGGCCATTGACGATTTGACCGAGCTTGAAAGCGGCATGGATGCCGCCATCGCCAATGAGTCGCCTGATGCAAGGCAAGAAGCCCTGCCGTTCCACGCAATCACTTTCACTGACGTTTGTTTTTCTTACCAGGGAAAAGACAATGAACCGGAGTTCACGTGCGGGCCGTTTCGGGAGACCATCCGTTCCGGCGAACTCTTGTTCATCATCGGCGGCAACGGCAGCGGAAAGTCAACGTTCCTAAAATTGTTGACCGGACTGTACAGTCCCGGCAACGGCGAAATCAAGGTGGACGGCATTGTAGTCTGCAAAGACAATTACCAAGCCTACCGGGAATTGTTTGCCGCCGTATTTGCCGACTTTCACTTATTTGACCGGATTTACGGCATCACGGGCCTTGATCCGGCTGAGGTTGATTACTGGTTAGAAAAAATGGATATGCACCGCAAAGTCAGATTTCAAGGCGGCGGCTTCACCAGTACCAGCCTTTCTAGCGGTCAACGCAAGCGTTTGGCGCTTATCGCCGCCATCCTGGAAAGGAAGCCGATAATGGTCTTGGACGAGTTCGCCGCCGACCAAGACCCCGGTTTCAGGAAATATTTTTATGAGAGTATCCTCAAGGAATTGAAGCGGGCAGGAATAACCGTGATTGCCGTCACTCATGACGATCATTACTTCCATGTTGCCGACCGCATTTTAAAAATGGATGAGGGCAAATTTGAATGGGATGAGGAAAAGCATGGCTAGAACCGATAGTCTGCCACTGCTTCATCGTCTTGCTGTCCTACCCGGCCGGCCGATAACCGCACGGGGTCGAACACAAACAACCCTTGCGGCAACCTGGCAAGGCTGTCTTACCATCCAATTTCATCAACCCTAACCACACTATCATTATGCTCATTTTCATTTTGACGGGATTCCTCGTTGTTTTGGCCCTGCTGGTCATGTATGCGCTGATCTTGGGCGGTTATTACGAAACACCCGGCCAGATACTTGAAGCGGCAAAAGCCATTACCCTTAAAAAAGCCGATGTCTCCTTGGAATTCCGCGACTGGGTCGATACCGACTTGCAGGATAACCCGGAATTGCGGAAATGGGTCCTAGGCTTGCCCGACGAGGGTTTTGCCGCATTGACGCAAAGGCTTGCGGCTTTTTGCGCCGACATGAACATCCAGCTTGAGTGGCTGACAGGGCGGCACATTGATGTGGCGCCGGCAGCACGGCAGGCCGCAAACACGGTCGTGGTGGATTACCTGAAACTATGCCGGAAGGCGTTGAGCCGCCAAAATGACGTGGCATTGTTTGCGACCTACCACAAGATTGTGGTGAATCCGTCAGATGCGCGTTACCGGGATGCCCGCCGGCGTCTATTTACCCGGCTGATTGCGGAAAACCTGGCACAACCGCTGCCCGCCTATGAAATGATCATGGCCTCGGAAACCCAGCGCCAAGAACTGGCGGTCAAGGCAATACGGGAAGCCGCGGCTAAGGATTGGACTGTTTTCACCCGGGTGCTGGGTGAAGCATCGGAGGCGGGTGGGGGAGGGGAGAAATAAGCCGGGACCCCCGGCGCGATTCCGCAGAATGTTCAATAGACTGCGACTTAGGAAGGCAAATGAATTGCCAATCAGGCAATACCACATTTAATACCATGAGGAGAATAACAATGAAAAGATTGAAATTTTGTTTCGTGATACTGTCGGTGCTAGCACTGACTGGCTGCTCGCATTTTGGGGGCGAAAAATTGATGGTTGACCGGTTCAACTTCAACGAAGCCATCGGCGATTCATGGAAAGACCAAATGTTGTTGAACCTAGTCAAATTGCGCTACGGCGACACCCCGGTGTTCCTAGGCGTGCAGTCGGTGATCGCCCAGCATAATGTGCGCGGTTCGATGAACATGGGCGGCAGTTGGAATCAAGGCCCCAGCCCCTGGGCCGGGGCGCTGGGTGGTTCGGCGGAATTCTCGAATTCGCCCACGGTCACCTATGCCCCTATGCAAGGGAAGGTATTCGGCAAAAGCATGCTGACACCCATCCCCCCGATGAATATCATCAATCTAATCCAATCGGGTTACTCGGTCAAACCCGTGCTCAGGCTCACCGTCAAATCGATCAACGGCCTACGGAACATCACCGAGGGCGACTCTGCCGCCGACTCGGCGGACACCCGGTTCTACCGGCTGCTGGACGTCATGGCCGACCTTCAGCGTGAAAACTATCTGGCGATCAAAGATGTGAAAGAAGAAAAGGGCCATACCACACTATTGCGCCTGCGCGAGCCGCAAGACGAGGGGATGCGCGGCAAGCTCCACGAATTCAGGAACCTGCTCGGACTAGACCCGACGGCCAAGGAATATACCATTATCTATGGCATCGCCACCGAGAACAACCGGCAGATTGCCATCCTGACCCGGTCTATCCTTGACTTGCTGACCAACCTGTCAGACTACATCGAAGTTCCGCCTGAGCATGTTGCTGAAAACCGGGCATCAAAGTCCAATCTGGTGACTTCGCTGGGCGGGCGTGAGATCGAACCGCTAATGCGCATCCAGAGCGGCGGAAGCAAGCCCTCCGATGCCTTTACCGCCGTTCCTTACCGGGGTAATTGGTATTGGGTTGACGACCGCGACTTCCATTCAAAATTTTTGTTTTCCTTCCTGATGATCGTCATGCAGTTGGTCGACACCGGAGAAGCGCCCGGCAGTCCGTCACTCGTGCTGCCGGCAGGGGGTTAGCCTCCACCTCTCTGAACCTTGTGCCAGACCTTCGCCTACGGGTTCCCGCGCGACCCGCCCTAGGTCTGGCATCCCACTCTGGCCCAACCAGTTCAAAGCGTAGGGCATCTGTTCGATAAAGCCAAATATAGCCAATATCGCGGCATCACAATTTTATGAATACAAACATTCTTTGGCATCAAGCCAATGTAACCCGGCAAATGCGCGAGCAGCGGAACGGGCACAAGAGCTTCGTTCTCTGGTTCACGGGGCTTTCCGGGTCTGGCAAATCGACGCTTGCCCACAGTGTCGAGGAGGCATTGTTTCTCCGCAGTTGCCGGACTTATGTGCTTGACGGAGACAATGTGCGGCACGGGCTTTGCGCCGACCTAGGTTTCAGCGATGCCGACCGCACCGAAAACATTCGCCGTGTGGGCGAAGTGAGCAAATTGATTGTCGATACCGGGTGCATCGCCCTCGTGGCCTTCATTTCACCGTTCCGAAGCGGTCGGGACAGTGTCCGGGCATCAATGGGTGCGGGCGATTTCATTGAGGTGTACTGCCAAGCGCCTCTGGGTGTATGCGAGCAGCGAGATGTGAAGGGTCTTTACAGCAAAGCGAGGCTGGGCGAGATTAGCGAATTCACCGGCATATCGTCCCCTTACGAAGCCCCGGAAACCCCCGAAATCGTCGTCATGACAGGGGAATGCGGCGTGGCTGAATGCACTAGGCAGATCATCCAATACCTTGAACAAAACGATAAAATCGCCCTATCTGATTAAATCTCATCAACGTATTGATAGACTTTGAAAATTGTAGGAAAATGCCATCTGATAATTTGGCGGGCGACGCACCAAGGCAAATGCGGACTGACCGTTATAGTTACGCTAAGCATACTTGCAAACATATAAGCCCAAGAGAGTGAACTCTTACCGCTTCATATAGCTCTTTTTTACCTAATGAGGATAAACATGCACGAAACAACGAGTAACAATAGTAATACCCAATTGGATGTGTCCGCATTTATTGACCAGCGTAACCAAGCGTTCATCAATCATGCGAAGGCGCAACTCAAAAACTTGGATCAATATTCCACGGAAGCACTGGAATGGCTGATGATGGAACATTACCAGTTCTCCTTTCGGAACACCAAGTTTCTGGCGGCTGCCGCTGAATTGGCGGGTTCATTCGACACCGATGCCGTCAAGCAAGAACTGATTCGTAACCACGCGGAAGAAAACGGACACGCTGCCATTTACAAGAAGGCGCTAATGAAAATAGGCATCGATATCGATACCCGGACGGAATTTCCTTCCACCACACACTTCCTTGATACGATTGGCGAAATAGTGGGCCGCGAACCTTCGACCGTCTTGGGTGCGATGTTCGCCACGGAAACGGCTGCCATCTTCGAACATGAAGTGTTTTTGGACATTTCCAACGAAGTTCTGAAGAGGCGTAAGCTGGAAGAAGAAGGCAAGAAGCTGGTTTGGTTCCATGAAATGCACTTGAGTGGTGTCGAGCAAAGCCACCGGGACGAGCTAGGCGTATTTCTGCAAGGTTTACCACTCGACAAAACCGTGGTCGAAAAGGATGGGGAGCGGCCAACCATTAACACCCAACAGGCGCTCACGGGGGCCGAACTCGCCATTGAGGCCATGACCCAATGGTGGGCCGATCTATTGGACCAGATTCGGGCGGACAGCAAAACCCAAGATTTTGCCACGGCCTGACCCGCTGCCGTCATGACATTCTCTCATATCAAAATCTTGGCCGTCCCATGCGATGGTACGTCTATCCCTGGACGCAGCCTCTGGATCTTGCGGACAGGCATGTCAGTAGGGGAGCGACCCGTTCCAATGTCAGGGCGTTGGTGTGCGACACCTCGCTTCCCCTGCAACGGGTCGAGGGATCGGAAATCGAACGGGTTGAACCCGATTCCACCGAAGTGCCTTGGCTTTTACGCTTTGGTTTCAAACCCGTATACCCTTACTGTATCTATCAAATCGATCCTCCTTCGCTAGCCGGATGAACGGTATTCGTCCGGTCAGGCCAAGTTCCGATCCGTCAAAACCCGTCGTCGTCGTGGGGGCTGGGGCGGCGGGCATCAGTTGCGCCCTGTCTGCGGCGGAAGCAGGGGCCAGCGTCGTTTTGCTGGAAAAATCAGCCGAACTTGGCGGCACGGTCAGTCAGGCACTTATCCACACGTTGGGGGGGTTGTTTGACGACCAAGGCAGCCTGCTCAATGCCGGCCTACCGGCTGAACTTGCCGAACGCTTGGGCGAAGCCTGTTCTTATACAAAACAGCGACGTATCGGCAAAACCTGGGTGCTGGATGTCGATCCGGCAAAATACGCCAACGTCGTCACCCACTGGGTGGCAAGCAAACCCAACATTGACATCGTTTTTCACGCCAGCGTCACTCAGCTTTCCATCCATGCGGGCCAAATTGCGCAGATCACTATCTCCTCTAACGGCAATGTCGACAATGTGCAGCCTGCGGCTGTGGTCGATGCCACGGGTGATGCCAATGTTGTCCGGTTGATTGATGCGGAGCGGGTGGAAAATGGCGTGGCTTTGGGGGGGGTCATCCTACAATTGCGTGGCGTTGCCACTGATGCCCTTCGCTTTCCCAGTGGCGTTGCCCTGTTAATGGAGATACGCAAGGCGGCAGAGACCCATCAATTGCCGCCGGAGTGCCTGACCCTGTGGGTAGATACTGGCGTTTACCCTGACGAGGCTTACGCCAAATTTAACGTAACGCCAGACAATTATGACACCGCATCCATGCGATCCGCCGCCGAGCGGCTGCTGGCTTTTCTCCAAACCATGCCCGCTTTTGGTAAAGCATTCATCAACGCATATGGCCGATTGGGTATCCGTGATGGCGGGCGGATCAAGGGGGAATATTGCCTGACGGAAGCGGACGTTAAGTCAGGCAAGCAGTTTGCGGACAGGGCTTGCCGTGCCTGCTGGCCGATTGAGCATTGGCATCCGGGCAAGGGATTGAATTTGGAATACCTGCCGGCGGGCAGCACTTACGACATACCGCTGCGCAGTCTGAAAGTCGCGGGCTTCACCAATCTGTGGGCAGCCGGGAAATGCCTGTCTGCGGAGCCACGCGCACAAGCATCCGCTCGCGTTGTCGGAACCTGCTGGGCAATGGGCGAAGCCGTGGGCAAATACTTGGGCGGAAATTGGCAATGAACCTAAATTTGGCGGAATGTTTTTTTCAACAAGCGGAGCAACAACCCGGTCATCCGTTGATACTGGGCCAGGAACTGGAGGATAAAACCAGCTATGCGGAATTTCAGGCAAAAGTTGAATCCCTGAGTGGGAAACTTAGAGATGCCGGGGTCAATCCGGGCGACAATATCGGGCTACATTATCAGAGTGGGCGCGACTATATCGCCTTCGTGTATGCGCTATGGAATTGCCGTGCCTGTGTCACCCCTTTGCCATTTGAGTTGACTGCCACGGAGAAACAGCAGATATTTCAGTACATCCATATCGACGCTGCCATATCCAGTGTCAGGCTCCTAGATCAGCTTGTTGGCGCTACCACCACCGCACCTGAGGCTATTCCTCTCACGGAGCAAGCCGTTTACCTCAAGCTCAATGCCCAATGCGAGGCACCGCCGCAATTGGCTGGCATCAATGCCGCGTTCATCCGATTCACATCCGGCACCACCGGCGATGCCAAGGGCGTGGTGCTATCGCATGAATCCATTTTCGAACGCATCCACGCAGCCAATCAAATTCTGGAGATCGGCGCAAAGGATCGCATCTTGTGGCTGCTGTCTATGGATTATCATTTTGCGGTTTCCATCGTCGCCTATCTGACATTTGGCGCCAGTATCATCCTGCCCAAAAATGGTTTTGGCATTACCCTGCTCACGGCTGCGTCGCGCCACCGGGCTACGCTAATCTATGGCTCGCCCACCCATTATGCGATGATGACGCAAGACGACAGCAATGCCAGCCTGCCCCCCGAATTGCGGCTAGCCATTGTGACCACCACCGCCCTGCGCGAAGACGCCGCCGCCCATTTTTACCAGCGGTTCGGGCGCGTCCTCAATGAGACTTACGGTATCATCGAATTGGGCTTGCCAGCGATTAATGTCAGCCAGTCGAGGGACAAGCAGGGTTCTGTCGGCAGAATACTGCCTGACTATGCCCTGCGGCTTGACTGCCCCCCCGGCCAGCAACAAGGGGAAATCATCATAAAGGGCAAGGGGATGCTGGATGCCTATTATTCGCCTTGGCGATCACGCGAGACCCTCTTGCAGCAAAACGACGGTTGGTTCAGGACTGGCGACCTAGGCCGGGTGGACGGGGATGGATTCCTTTACATTGTCGGTCGCAGTAAAGAAATGATCAGTGTTGGCGGCATGAAGTTCTTCCCCGAAGAAGTGGAGTCTGTGCTGGAAAAACATCCGGCCATTCAAAGTGCCACGGTGTTTGGTGTCAAAGAAAAATCCTCATGGGGCGAACCCGCCTGGTCGCATCTGGTGCTTAAAGAAAACGAGGACCAACCCAGTGAGGACGAATTGAGGACTTACTGCAAGCAATATTTGGCCAGCCATAAAATTCCGGGCCGGTTCCTGTGGGTCGGCCAGCTATCCTATACGGCCAGTGGCAAAAAGATTCGCAACCCCGATAAATTACGAACAATATAACCATGAGATTAGCTATGGACATACATGACGATTTGCGTCGCTATATTATCAAAGAAGCCCTTAAGGGTACGGCTCCAGAAGGTTTCGACGATGACTATGACCTGATTGAATCGGGGATCATGGACTCGCTTTTTATGATGAACTTGATCACTTACCTGGGGCAACAGCATCAGGTTGAGTTTGGCATGAATGATATGGTGCCCAAACACTTCACTTCGATCACTGCGCTGGCGACGTTTGCGCAAAGCAAGCGCGAATCCTCAGCAGATGAAATTCGTTAATATTGATAGAGGACGCTATGCAAACCGCCACGGTCAACTCCGCTCCCGCCTACTCAAACAAAAATGCCGCCTTTTTCCGGCTGTTTACCGATATTTCTGGGCTTCTAGACGACAAGGAACGCCGTCTTCATGAGGTGAGCTTTCGCGACGAGCAAAGCCCGGACAATTTCCGACCGTGCAAATACTCAGACAGCCGCCAAGGATTATTAATTAACCAAGCGGCTTTGCACGAAATCATCGCGGAGTGGGAGGAGATTTTAGGCGGCTTGCAGTTTTTTCGAGAAACATTTTTACGGTTTTCGGCAAGCTATCCTTTTCTCGGGGACATTTGGCAAACCGCCTTGTTGCCCATGTTTGCCCCTGTGTATTTGCGATGTAAAACCGCAAAGCCTATTACAGAAATAAGATTGCCCCAAGCCGTTTCCGGTTTGCATAAGATTGCCTTGGGCGTACCCTCAACGGTTGATTTGATGTTGATGGACTATGCAGCAAGCACATCGCAGCCAATTAGCACTTATGCTTTTGCGGAAGCACACGGTTTACTGCTCAATGACCCGTGGTGTTGTGCCGGTTCGCCCGTCATGATGAACAAATTCGATGAGGTTCTGGCCGGGCGAGCCGTAGCAAGGGCAGATGCCGGGAAGTCGTTCCGGGCACTCTTTGGCGAACCTGACTTCCCGGCATTTGCATTTTTAATGACCTGCCAATATGTCTGCGGTTATGTATTTTTAATCTCCAATATAATGCTAATGCAATATGCCTTTGGCATTCTGGCAAAACGCGGTGTTTACGCATCGCCTCCCACCCCTTCCGAGGTAGCCTTGTCGCCTTACGAGAAAAGGATAGGGCTGACACTCAAGTATATGATGGGCGATGGACTCAGCTTTGCCACGCTCGAATCGATCTATATGAATATACTTGCTGAATCAGCAAGGATTGTCGGCATGTCGGCGCACTGCGCCAAAGTCCAGAAATACATTGAATTAATGGTGTCGACGCACCTATACGTGGATACGACCGATCCCAACGAACTATTGTTGGCAAATGACCGCTTAGAGGCCGCTCTCGCGGAAACGGTCGAGTATTTCCAAAACCAAATCGCGGTGATGCTCGCCACACAGACACCGAGGGAAGAGTTTTTGTCTTTTCTGGCTTTTGAAAAACCTGCAAATTATTTGCGCACTCTATTAGGAATGAAAAAATGACCGGCAAACTGACGGATTATTGGGATAAACGGGATGCCGACGATTTCGATAAAATCGCCACCCTCTCTGGCAGAACCAAGGCCATTGAAAAAATGGCAAAAATAGCCGTGCCGTATCTTCAAGGTGCTAACACGGCATCCATTGAGCTAGGCTGTGGCACCGGATTGTTTGCCGAACTCGCCAACGCAAGAAATATCATAGGTGTTGATTTTTCCGCTTCCCTGCTGGCGAAGGCTAAAAATCGTATGGATACGGTTTGGCAGAAAAGCATTTTTGATCTCGACATTGCGGCATGTTCGTTTGACAATGTGATTTCGATGTTTGTCATAGATGATTATCCTGCGGATAAAAAGCGTGATTTCTTTAGCCGTGTGGCGGCCTGTCTTAAGCCAGGTGGACATTTTTTCTTTGCGGCCTATTCCCCTAACGACGAAGGAATGGGCATATTACGCAACACATCAGAACCACCCGACAACCACTACGAAGTTTATCTGGAGTCCGATTCTTTTTATAAAATCCTGTTGGACAATTGCTCTTGTACCGCAACGCATGTGGAGATTTTCAGAACACAGGGGAAATTCAAGGTGGAAACTCAACTTCGCGATATTTGGAGAGAATATATTCTGATTGTTGCGGTAAAAGGCAACGTACTTGATTGATAAGGTTGCAAAATAAGCTTTACTCACAACAACGGAACAATTGATTCTGTATTGGACAGGCTTGTGCGGGCCCTCCCTCATTCAAATGGAGCAGCGTATTATTGCGGCAAAGTTTGATCTGATGAAGATTGTTCCGGCCCGGCACATTCTGGAAACTGCCTTGGCAAACGGCGACTTGCAACCCGGTGGCCTAGTGATATGGAGAGCAGTTCCGGGACATTTGCCTTAGGGTTGGCTCAGGTCTGCGTTAACTTTGGCTTGCGCCTGTCGCTCGTGACCGGCCCGCTGGAATATATCATCCAATAAGCGATGTGCATTCAACTTCATAGATCGTGTATGAGTATATCAACTTAAAGCCGAACCGTTCAACCCAAAATGCCGACTTGTCATTAGAGTGACCGGTGGCAAGCGCAATACCCATGTCCCGTAATGTCGCCAGAATTGTAGCTTGGAGAGATTGAAAAACGCCACGCCCTTGGAATGCCGGGAGTACGCTGCTACTGGTCAGATGCGCGGAATCTTCCTTGACGATCATGGCAGCGCAGCCTGCAATCGCGCCATCATAGCGCGCGATAAAAAGATGCATCACTGGGTTTGGTTCGGCAATCAATTGCCGGTAACGACTACGCCTGAACGCTTCTTCATCAGCGGGAAGAGCATACCCGGAGGATAAAATACTCATGAATGCTTCAAAGCCTTCAGTTAAACTAGGGTTGACCCGTTCAACATCCACACCCTCTACAACCTTGAGTGGCAGGGAAGTTTCCGCCAAGTACGCACGGATATTTGAACCCGTTGCTCCGCGTGCCAGCAGCCGTTTACCCAAGTCCGCAGGCTGTGTCCACGGATAAACACACCAACTTAACGGTAGACCATGTTGGCGATATTCAGCAAAGATTGCATCGATATGTGCATCGGGGTCCTTTTTATCAAGATTAGAAAAAAGTATCTCGTTGGCAGCAGAATACGTCGCCGAACGAGTAAGGGTTCGGTACCAGCCATCCGAGTCAATGACGATGGTATCATCGCGTATTCGTTGCGGACCTACCGGCCCATTTAGAACAATTTCTAATTCACGTGGTATTCTCATCTTGGATACTGCTTTGAAGATGGCGATTTCAATTCAATGGGCTGTGCTTTGAATCCAGATAAGTCATGATTTAAGAACGATTCTTGATCTAGCACATGAGAAATAGTCAAACATTTAACTAACTCAGGCAGCCTCATTCACGCGCGACTCGCGGGAAACTGGCGGATGTCCCAAAACCTCTTCATAACTGCGCCGCCCCCAAGGGAACCAAGTCCATTCAGCAGCAACCTCGGTGGGGGTGTTACAGAGTTCCGGTTCGGGCCAACTACGTTGCAATTCGTCCGCCCGTTCACTTAACCACTGCGGATTGTAAACCGTATTCATGTACCGGATACCATGATCCGGAAATACGGTGAGCACCCTCATAGTTGGATGGTTGCGGGCTATCCAATCTGCCACGGATAGCGCTGCGCCAGACGTTGGACCTACGAGCAGGCCTGTAGTCCGGTGGAGGTCATGCACGGTATTGATCATCTGTGCCACAGGAACCCAATGTACCTCGTCACATTCGGCATGCGCGACATTAGGAAAAACAATATCCGAACCCATGCCCAGTAAAGGTACATAATTTTCTTGACATAGAGGATAAACGCGTTCAGAAGTCGGCCCAAAAATAACGGAGAGATTATGGTCTACCGCGACTACTTTCAAATTAGGGTTGGCTTCGCGTAATGGTCGGGCAAACCCGAACAATGAGCCCCCACTACCAATCGTTGCCACAACAACATCGACTTTGCCTAACGATTCCCCAATAGCATGGGCTATAGGGCCATAAGCAGCGGGATGGAGCGGGTTATCGTGTTGTCTTGGCCAAAACGAGCCAGGAACTTCCGCAAGTGTTTTCCGCACTAGGTTGAAGCGTTGCTCCTGAATCTCCCGGAGATTGCCAGCATCACTTTCGACCGTATCAATTTGGGCACCCAAGTGGCGCAAACGCCACGCCACGATCGGTTCTACCGGCCCAGTTTTGAGTGCGAGCTTCAGTCCCAAAGTAACACAGGTCTGCGCCAAACCAAGCGCGAAAGTACCGGAACTGCTTTCAACCACCAAACCACCGGGTTTCAGATCGCCACGCGCCAAGGCTTGCTCGACAATATAGCGCGCCGGGACGATCTTCATTAAATCAAACTTTGCGGCGAACAGATTGGGTCTTAGGCGAACCAGCGAGGGTTTGCACAAGTGATCCAACGTGGATTCTGTCTCATAATGCTTCATAGAAAATCCTCTCGAATGTATCCAGGCTTATGGGGCTATCGAAAAAGCCCGAATGCTGCGAAAAAGGTGTAATATTGCCAGTGTAAGCCACCGATTTAGAGGCATCCATAGGCCCCCGACCGAAACTTTCTGCCTGATTGACGACTTTTGCCGCAATCAGGTTATATTAGCGTAACTCACAAAGGTATAAAGCGGTTCGCATGGAGCTTCTCATAATAAGGCATGCATTCCTCGTAAGCTTTCGCCAGTTTAGGAACCTCTGCTATCTCTGGATAATCTTTGAATCGATTTGCTCGAAAACCCGTACTGGCCTTTAAATTTCCGTGATGTCCGTCGCCTCCTATCCACCAAGTCAGATTAGTCGAAGCTGGAATATTCTCCCACTGCAGCGACTCCTTGATGAATGGAATACCCAAGCGTTCGCAAAAACCGCGTACTAAGGCATCCGTATTGGTTACCAGTTCATCGGCGTCAAGGATCAATGGTGGCAAACCATTGCTATTCTCGAGCACAAGCTGGTACATTCTGTATTGCGTGTCATATCCGATTTCGTCTCCTGTGAAGTCAGGCAGAACCGAGTAAAGTGACGGCAGTGTCTTCGCCGGATCCCGAATCAGGAATACATTGTGGAAGTGCGACATAAATTCTTCATCAAAAACTCCCTCCATATGGTAGGAGAGATCCTTGATGAACACTGAACATCCATCTTTCCCTTTATACGATTCGAGCATGTTTAGAATGGCCTGATAATTTAGGTCGGCCTGCGGTGGTTGATCGTCTGCACGATTACTTTTGCGATCTTCGCTGAGATAAAAGGACTTGCCGAAAGGTTCATGAAACGTGTGGAAGTCACCGCGCTGCTTCATCATCCACAAAAAAGCGGTGGAACGTGTTCGGGGCGTTCCCCATACAGCAAGTATTTTATCTAGCACATCTGCCTCTATAGGTTTCTCAAATGGTTGTTTTGGGCGATTGCGGACGGGGTGCTTTCCCTGCTTTCGCCAGTGGTGGGAGAATAAAGATTACATCCCTTTCATGCCATTGCTCTAAGTAGCTGCTGCCATGCTCACGAAGGCAGGTTTAGCCTTCTTTACCTACCCGATAGCTAATCTTGGTACATCCTTTTTTGCTTTTTATTTTCAACACGGATACCGCTTCCAACTCGGCTAAACTTGCTACATGGGTTCCCCCGCAAGGCACGGAATCCAACGAGTCTATAGTGACAATTCGTAGCGGCTTGTCTTGGGGTAATTGGGATGGAATGTTCCAGCAATGCTGTTTCAACTCGCTATGCGTGACCATGGAAGTTAATACTCGTGGGTTTTCGCCAATGAGCGAATCAATCCGCGCTTGCAGGTCTACAAGCAAGGCATCGGTATCGCCTTCCGGCTTTCCCTCGAACTCCACATAGGGTCCCTCGCGAAAATGAAAACCCTTCACCGCCCGCATCGAACCTTTTTGTTTGTCGATGATTCCGGCAATCAGGTGACCACTCGTATGTAATTTCGCATGCTCCAATCGCCGTGGCAGATCCACGCTCAACTCGCATAACCGACCAACTAGCATGTCAAAAACAGGCGGTTCCTCGTCAACGTAGTGGAGTACTTCGCCGTCGCTGAATCCGACGAATGAAATGTTCATGACGGTCTGTCCCGACTGAATGAATCCCGTGTCCGCAGGCTGGCCTCCGCCCTGTGGGTAAAAGATGGTCTGATTCAACACTATGTATGAACCGCGATCATCTCGGCCAATGCGTAACACGACCGCCTCATCCGTGTTGGCATAGGTGTCGTCTAAATATTTCAGGTTTGTGTTCATCTTGATAATAATTATTTCATCCTGACAAAAGTTGCTGTTGGTTATTCTACCGTAATGGGCATCAGGTTCGAAAGACCATTTTTGAAAATCCGGCTGGCGAAGTTTTTACAAGATGAAAAAACGCCATATAACTGCACCGATTAAAACCAGGATGGCCGATGACGGCATGTACATTGTGAGCCGGAATAATGGCGGCATCGCCTTTTTTTAAGCGAATCGATACTGCATCAATGCCTTCTATGAGGGATTCTTTATATCCGTAGGAGGACCACGCATGTTTATTGTCAGGGTTACGAATCTCTTCCAAGGTCATACGCCGATTCCATACGAGTGTTTCCGGTTCCCTGTCCACGACAGCATCAATGCACAAAATGATGCTATAGAGGTTGTTCAATCCATAAATCTGATGAAGCGCTGGGTGATTGGCGTTGGTCTCTTCGTAATCCTCATGTGGAGCGGCAAAGTAATATTGCTTATCATTAGATGCCTGCGCTCCTTTCCCCCAAATCCGAAGCGAGCCGTGCCGGACACTCATGCCATTACAGGACAAATACTCAAATTTGGCGTTATTCAACTCACAAGCCTCTTGCAAAAACGCTACAATCGGGTCGTGACCTTCCGGTAGTACACTCTTAATGGCCCCATTCATTCTTTCAACATTAAGGAAATAACCGGAGACTTCATCGCCAGCGGCACAGGAATATAAATGAGAACCCAAGGAATAAAGGGGGGGCGTCACATTTTCCGTTGTTGTGGCGGGATGCTGTATAAACCGCTCCGTGACTTGCTGACACCATTCTGGGTCGACAGCATTTTTCATATGAATCGCTAAAGTTTCTCCAGCAACCAATCTTGCCAAGATCGCAGGCTGAAAACCTTCCGTGACTTCAGCGGCGAAGTTGTTATTGGTTATCTGCAAAGACTCCCCGGTAGCCAGAACTATTTTTTGCATATGATATTATCTTTCACGCGCCTAGGTTCTGTTGACATAGCCTGTGCCGTTTGTGAGTCTTAGCCCTTTTGGAACATGGCGAACCGACTCGAAATTAGTGACGAAGAATGGAATGTGATCCAGCCGGTACTGGTGGCCCATGCGCATATCCGGATCAATTGACTTAGCCCCAGCCTTGCTGTTACATGCCTTGTCGTGAACCTAGCCCGAGATTGGCTCGGCAAACCTTGTAGTCGATCTCGGCCTAGAGCTTGACTACCGGATCACCCATTTGGGTAAGAGCTTGACCGCACAGTCGTCGATATCCAAAAAAATCAAGCTAGAGCTATAATATTATCAAATTAATATATCAACTCACAAGTGTAATGGTCAACTAAAACCGGACACTTTTTTAGGCGGCCTTGCTGACCCGTCGAGTGCTACCGATTGTTGACATTCTCGATTCGTGGCGGCCGGTTCTCCCGATGCCTGACAAAGGGCAGAACGGTATTGGCCAAACCCGCCGTGCTGCCGACGTAGAACAGGCCCACACTCGCCGCGATGCCGAAGTTCAGCAGATAAATGCCTCCAATATTGATGATGCCAGGCGCGATACTCAGCAGAAGGTTATTCCGCATGGTATGTTCGAACTCATCCGCTATTTGGAACAGCTTGCTCAGATAACCCAAGGTTCCATCCATGAGTACCACTTGTGCGGTATCTGTCGCCGCGCTGGAGGCGCCTTTCAAAGAAATCGACACCTGCGCGGATTTCAATGCGATGGCGTCATTGATACCGTCGCCGACATAGCAGACGAATCTTCCCTCGTGCCGCAAGCGGTTAATCAACTCCGCCTTATTCTCCGGTAGAGTTTCCGCGAAATAATGGTCGACACCAAGTCGCTCCGCGATGTTGCGAGTGGGTTCTTCATGGTCGCCGGAAATGATATAGGTCGCCAGTCCACGTTTACGGAGACTTTCGATCAGTTCATGAGCTTCCGGACGAATGCTGGGCTGCATTTCCAAAATGCCAGCCACCACGCCATCAACCCCTACATAGATCAGCGAATATCCCAGCGCTTCGGTTCGTTCCAGCAAATTATCCAGCCCTTCCGGCATCGCGAGCCCCTCGCGTTGCATGAATCGCCTGCTGCCTACATGCACCTGTTTTTGTTCCAGATACACCTTGATGCCGTAGCCCACATCATAACGGGTGTCCTCTGGCGTGGCCAGCGGTATTCCACGTTGCCGCGCCTCGTCGGTAATGGCTCTGGCGACTGGGTGGGTTTGGCGAAACTCCGCACTGGCCGCATAGCGTAATACTTGGTTTTCGTCGTAGTCACCAAATCGGTGAATGGTGTCTATACTCGGCTGCTCCAGCGTTAAGGTTCCGGTCTTATCGAACACAACCGTATCCACTTGGCGCAAAGATTCCAATACCCGCCCATCCTTGATCAAGACCCCCTGCCTCGCTAGAATTTGCAAATAGTTTAGGACACTCATCGGGCCATACAAAATCATGCGCGAACCCAAACCCGACCAGAGTATGGCCAAGGCGGGTACCGGACCCAATACTCCCAAAGTCACCGCCGCGATGCCTAGCTCCACGGGCAGCAGACGATCGGCGATTTTCTTGCCCCGCAGCATCTGGTTGTCTTTATAGGTTTTCGTGTTGTTCAACACATGTCCGATCTTGGCGGCGACCGTTTTTTCACCGGCGGTTTCGACCTGAATGGTGATGCGACCCGCCAATACCAGCGTCGCCGCAAATACGTTTTCTCCAACGCCCCGGTCCACGGGCTGACTTTCACCGGTCAGGATATGTTGGTCGATGCTGGCCGAACCTGTTTTGATGACACCGTCAGCCGGAATAATTTCTCCGGCATTGACGACCACTAGGTCGTTTTTTTGGAGGGTTTCGAACGGTACCTCAATTTCTACGCCATCCTTTTCGAGCCACACTCGGCTTGGATGTCCCGCGAACACGTCTATCAAATGTTTCTCTGAACTGTCCTCGGCTTTTCGAATCAGTATCACCAGAAAGCCGCCTATCAGCCCTCCGATGGCCGCCAACGCGAGCCTTCCTGTGGCAATCATGCCGAACACGAGAAAGACCGAAATCATGGGAACACTC
This sequence comes from uncultured Methylococcaceae bacterium, assembly GCA_903930145.1. Taxonomy (GTDB): domain Bacteria; phylum Pseudomonadota; class Gammaproteobacteria; order Methylococcales; family Methylococcaceae; genus Methylumidiphilus. The sequence continues at coordinate 2,920 of CAIYXP010000046.1, read as the reverse complement.
AAGTAGTGCTTTTTTTGGAAATCCCGCCAGACGATTCCAAGAAGAGGACGCGTCATGTAAATGACTGCCACGCTGCCCAGCCAATAAAATGCCGGGTATAACGTTCCGAGAAGCGCTATTCCGGTCGCCCCTGCGTATAACCTCAAATTGCGTTTCTCTTCCTTATTGCGTCGTTCAATCTCTGCCCGCAAGTCCGGATCAATCGTCATTTGGAGCTGTTGCCGCTCATCGCCCCATATGGCATTCTTCACGTCGTGAGCTAGATCCTTGTAATGGGATAAAGGCGATGGGCTTGGTGTGTTGGAGAGTCGATAGGCCAGATTGGGCCGCTTGCGTTTGAGCTTACTCCAAAGTGCGGCACCCCCGCCAACTAGCGCGAGTTCGATTAGCATCGGTTTTTTTTAGCGAGAGTGTACATTCGTTAAAGCGGTATTGAAAAATTGGACAGTGCCTTGAGGCTTCGGTGACGCTGGCGTTGCCTTTTTTTGCGATTTACGAAAAAGATGAATCCATTGATGCGGGATCGTTCAGGATCAGCATGTCTTCAACCTCGTTTTGATGTCCTGTGTTGTGTTAAGCGTTTGCAAGGTCTCGTAGTCTATCAGAATTCGCAACCTTGGTATATTGGGAACCTCGAAATACCCACTTACCAGTGGGATTCGAGATAAAAAAGGGATTTACGGGCGAAGCAGGGGGGTTGGTTTGGCACTTTCCCCACCCGGAACTGCCGTTTTGGCAGTCTCCGGGCCGACCCCAGCCTAGAAGCATAGGTATCTACACAAGTCTTACGTTTTATGAGACGCTAAACAGTATGCATCAGATTCCCTAGAACTTGAACCTCGGCTGGAGAGGCGTTATAAGGCTTTCGTGGCTTTTTTTCCACCGCAAAGAGTCGGAATTAACCGAATCCCCCTTATCAACACAGCGCGCTTTTAACACGAGGCAAACTTTCAGTGAAAATCAAATCCAATGCTGATTGAACTCACCTTGGCAGGGGGAGGTACCACGCTTTGGCATAAACTGAGGCGTAAACAGCCCACGTTGATCGAACAGTTGGCAGAAAAACAGAACCAACCCATTGCAATCAGCACCAAAAAGCTAGTCTCCGATCTTAAAAATGCCATTTGGGGGAATGACCGGCAGGAACTCCAACTGAAACTCGATCCAACAATGCAGACGGAGGTTGATCTGCGCAACCAAAGGGAAACCCGCAATTTGGCACTTTCCGCCGGGGCCAGCAATTCAGAACATAGCCGTAATCGGTACAAATCAATCGTTTAATGAGCATTAAAATTTAATTCTTCCGGCTGTTTTAGTGAATAATGGGCTATTTTTCCATCAAATTCGCTCTTAATAATGATACTCCCAATGAAAAAAACCCCAAACTAAAACGCACTCTCGCGTTCAACAACGCCAAGCAAGAAAAGCTAAACTACGCAAAGAGGCAATCCGGGAACAGACGGTTGCCAGCCAGCAGGGGAAGAAAAAGGAACTTGTGCTTGAGATGTACTGCACCATTCGCCTTCACTTCCCCGAACTGTTCGACTGGATGCGGGAAGTGGACGATTGCCGTAAAAAAGCCTCTGATTATGAATTGGCGGCCCACCTGACGGCCTGCCTGACGATGTTCCTGTTCAAGGCGGGCTCCCGCAACCAATACAACCGTTACCGCGAGGACATCCAGTTCCAGAAGAACTACAAGCGTCTGTTTGGTTTTACCGTGCCGCATGGCGACTCTGTCCAGAATGTCATGGCCTTGTTGGATGTGTCACAAATCGAGCAGTTGAAGCACAAGATGGTAGAGGTTCTGCTGCAGCGCAAGACGTTCCACGGCAGCCGCCACCGTGGGCGTTGGTTTCGGATTGCGGTCGATGCCAGCGGGGCGGGGAGTTACGACCACCCACGCGACGGGCAGTGCCTGACACGCACCTCGAAAAGCGGTAAAACCACCTACTTCCATTCGGTCTTGGAGGCCCGGCTGGTCACCCCGAACGGGTTCAGCATTTCCATTGCCACCGAATGGATTGAAAACCCCGAGGGCGGCGAGTATGACAAACAGGATTGCGAGCGCAAGGGTTTCGCCCGTCTGGCGGCCACGCTGAAAAAAGACTACCCGCGCCTGCCCATGTTGATTCTCGCGGACGGGCTATACCCCTACGAAGGTTTTTTTGCCATCTGCAAGGCCAGCCAGTGGGCATTCTGCGTCACCTTCAAGGACGGCAACCTGCCCGCCGTTTGGGGGGAGGCCATGGGATTACAGGTGCTGCAAAGCCAGAACACCCGCCGGGAAGTGTGCCGCCGGCCCGATGGCAACACCGTGGTGCAAGTATTTCAATGGGTGACGGGCGTGGATTATCAAGGGCATGCCTTAAACTGGCTGGAGTGCGAAGAAACCATCGAGTCGACAAAAACGGGGGCGTCAGCAAAGAACCCAAGCACAACCCGTTTTGTGCATATCACCGACCTGTCCGTCAATGCCGCTAACATTGCCGACACCAGCCACACTGGGCGTTTGCGGTGGAAAATCGAGAATGAAGGCTTCAACACGCTCAAAAACGGGGGCTACGGCATGGAACACCAATACGCCCGGAAAAGTTACTGCGCACTTAAGAATTACTTCCAATTCATGCAGATGGCGCACCTCATCCATCAATTGATGACGCTGAACACCCGCTTTCAGGAAGGCTTCATGACGGCTAAAAACCATCCGACCTTGAAAAGCCTATGGCTCGACCTTGTTGCCGCCATGCAATGGGTTGAACTGGATGGGCAGGAACTGGAGCGCATCAATGGCACACGTCGGCAATTCCGGTTTGCCGATTGATGGATGAAGGGGAACCCTCACTCCCAGTCGTGAGTTAACCCCACCAGCTTTCAAGAGACCACGCACCGTTTATCCCCTTGATGGCAAAATACTGCT